>CALZJL010000028.1 GCA_945787625.1 uncultured Prevotellaceae bacterium | reverse complement strand
GATGTGTTCCGCCGCATCCGTGATATCAACGGTAGCACGAGAAACAATGTCACAGCTCAGACTTATTCTTTCTCGCTCGATGAAACCTTCAATATCACATCGGATACTGTCTTCTCGCTGATGCCTTATGATATTGTTATCATACGCAAGAGCCCGTCATATCAGGAGCAGAAGAACGTCAGGGTACTGGGTGAGGTTAACTTCCAGGGTGACTATTCGATGCTTACGCCCAACTATCGTCTGTCTGACCTTATCAAGGCTTGTCAGGGAGTGACTCCTCAGGCGTATATCGAGGGGGCTCATCTCACTCGTCTGATGACTAAGGAGGAGATTGAGAGCCGTGACCGCGCCAACAATCTGGCTCAGATCTCGCTCTATGAGAATGCCATCAAGGAGGGCAAGGAAATGAATATGGATATCGCAGACTCGCTCCTCGCCATGAAACGCAATACGGCCAATACTTTCCCTGTGGCCATTGACCTCAAGAAAGCTATGGAGAATCCAGGGTCGGAGTATGACATCACCCTGCGCGAGGGCGACGTGCTTGAGATTCCCGAGCAGACGAATATCATCAAGCTTAGCGGTGAGGTGATGTATCCGGTATCCATGTCGTACACCAAGGGTAAGAACCTCTACTGGTATATCAATCGTGCAGGCGGTTTCTCGCACAATGCTTCGCGAAGCCGTGTCTATGGTATCAATGCCAATGGTTCAGTTGTGCGCCTACATGCCAATTCTGTCAACAGCATACAGCCTGGCATGGAGATTGTTGTGCCGCAGAAGTCCGCAAAGAAGAAGATGTCTACGGCTGAAATCGTAGGTATCACAAGTGGTGTAGCTTCACTCGGTGCAATCATAGTGTCTGTACTCAATATTATCAAGAAGTAACACGCCAGTCATGCATTATGGAAGACAACAAGAAAACTCACGAGATTGATATCGTCGCGCTCTGTTCCGAACTTGCGAGGAACTACAAGATTCTGTGCGTGTGTGGCGTGGCAGGTGCCGTCATCGGGCTCATTGTAGCCTTCTCAAAACCTAAGGAATACACTGCTACTGTTGTGCTCGCTCCGGAGGCGTCTTCGGGCAGCGGTCTCAGCTTGAGTGGCGGTCTTGCCAACATGGCCTCGTCATTCGGCATAGACCTCAGCAACAAGACTACTTCTGATGCTATCTATCCCGAGCTTTATCCTGATATCATCGAATCACAGGACTTCCTGTTGTCTCTGTTCGACGTGCCTGTACGGCTCAAGGATGACAACTCCACACGCACATATACGCATCACCTCGTCTTCGACACCAAAATCCCGTTTTGGTCTTACCCTATGGTATGGCTGGCAGAAGCCTTACGCAAGCCTGAAGTTGCGCCTCAGGGAGGCAATCCAGGAGATAAGGATCCTTTCCGTATCACGCAGATTGATGCCATGCGATGCGAGGCGATTTCTGCTCTCATCACTTGCAACGTCAACAAAAAGACTGGTACGATATGTCTCTCCGTCACAGATCAGGATCCTATGGTGGCGGCTATCATGGCTGACACCCTCCAGCATCGCATACAGCAGTATGTCACTTCATATCGTACCAAGAAGGCTCGCATAGATTATGACTATTATGACAAGATGGCGGCCATCACTCTTGATGACTATGAGAAAGCTCGCCGGGAGTTTTCTGACTATTGCGACAGCCATACCAACAGCGTGCTCACCTCGGTTTCTACGGAGCAGGAAGCTCTTGAGAATCGTATGAGCGACTTGTACACGACTTATTCTGCTGTGCTCAAGTTGCGTGATCAGGCTCGGGCTAAGATTCAGGAGAGCACTCCTGCCTTTACAATCTTGCAGAGTGCCAAGATGCCTCACCGTCCGTCCAGCACGTCAAGGCTTCTTACGCTCATGGCTTGTACCTTATTAGGGGCGTTCGGTGGAGCTTTATATGTCATTTTCCGAAAACAAAACGCTTAGACTATAGGACATGGAGATAAACAGCCGCAGCATATACGGTTTCATCTGCAAGTCTTTCTCTAAAGACCGCCGCACGACAAATGTGGTGGTGAACAGTATAGCTTCGGCAATACTCAAGTCGGTATCTATGCTATGCTCGCTCGCTATCGTTCCTATGACGGTCAACTATCTCAATGCTGAGGTATATGGTATTTGGATGGCGATATCATCAATAATCTATTGGATCGCTTTCATGGACATCGGTTTGGGCAACGGCATGCGCAACCATGTATCACGCTCGATTGCTGTGGGCGACATGGACATGGCGAGGACTTACTTTTCAACGGCGATTCTGTACCTCTGTCTGCTTGCCGTAGTCATTGGCGTAGTTGTCTTGCCTTTAATTCGCAACATTGATTTCCAATGTGTACTCAACACCAAGGTACTTTCTTCTGAACAACTTTCTGCGGTGATGACAATCGCTGTCTCACTGACTCTTGTTCAGTTTGTGGTCAAAAATGTCGGACTCGTATATGTCGCCATGCAGAAGTATGCCGTCAACGACTTCATTCTCTGCGTCAGCAATCTCGTCACTCTGCTTGCCATATTCGTCTTGACAAAAACGACTTCTCCAGACCTTACGAATATTGTAATAGTGTTCATTGCCATTCCTATCGTCATATATGCTCTGTCTGCCATTCCGCTGCTCAGACGCTATCCACAACTTATGCCAGGGCTGGATTGTATCAACAGTCAGGCTGCAATCAGTATTACGGGCAAGGGATTGGGTTTTTTTGTCATACAGATAACCAGTTGTCTCGTAGTTTTCAGCTCAACGAACATTTTCATATCACACTTCTTCGGACCAGAGCAGGTGACCTCATACAATGTCGCATACAAATATTTCAACCTGCTCATCATCGGCTACACGATTGTTCTTGCCCCTCTGTGGAATGCCTATACTGAGGCGTTTGTCAAGCGAGACTTCAATTGGATTAGGCTGACGTACCGTCGTTCGCTCAAATCGTGGGGTTGGATTACACTGGCAGGGGTGCTGATGCTTCTCGTCAGTCCATACTTCTTCAGACTGTGGGTAGGTACGAGCGTTGCGGTGCCATTCGGCCTCTCTGCCTGCGTGTTGGCCTACGTCTCGATGTTTAATTTTGCCAACGCCAGTGCTCACTTGTTGAATGGACTCAGCATCTTGCGCATACATATCCTGACTTCTATAATCGTGGCTGCCATCTATCTGACAACTGTATTAGCCTTTGGTACTTGGCTCGGTCCTGTCGGAATAATTGCAGTCATGGCTGTATCGTATCTGATAATGGGTATCGTATACACATACCAATGCTTTCTCGTCATCAACCATAGGGCTTCTGGTATATGGTCAAAATAGCTTCATTCCACTCTATCATGGATATACTTTCCTTAATCAAGCGATACAGGTTCGTCAAGGTGATACTGCAAGCCATAAGACATAGTTGGGTATATTTTGCCTGGCACGAGCGGACTCTTTTCGTCAGGCGGCATTTCCCCCGCCTTGCCACGCTCGGGAGTACTGGCGAGAATACCTTTATCGAATATCCTGTGTACTTTGACTCTCCCGAGAATGTATATATCGATCACAATGTAAAAATCAGGAGTAATGCACGCTTTATCAACTCTCCGCATGAGAAGATCTACATCAGGCAATACTCTGTCGTTGGCTCTGGCTGCACCATCATACCTGGCAACCACCGTAAGACTGTCGGTGTACCTCAATTCCTACTCGGCACTTCGCATATCAATGACGACAGCTGTCACCTCACTGTCGGTGAGGATGTATGGATAGGTGCGAATGTCACCATTCTATCTAAAGCAGACATAGGTCGTGGCTGTATCGTTGCTGCGTGCTCCGTCGTCACTCATCCGACTCCTCCGTATAGTGTGGTGGCCGGACAACCTGCTCGCATCATAGGTAAGGTCTTTGAGAAAGACGACATCTTGCGACATGAACTGGCTCTCTATCCTCCTGACCAAAGGCTCTCTCCGACACAAATAGACGACATCTTTAACGCCTACCATTATGACTCTCTCAAGACCTACGGTACAAGCGTTCCTTTGACCATGGAGCAAAACGAGATAATAGCCCGACTCAAACGTGACTGGAAATATATCGAGCCCACACACAACTCCTGATACGACATGCCTAACTTTATCCCTTACGCTATTCTCATCATTGTTCTTGCCGTGCTTGCTATCGTGTACCAGTATGTTGACGCACGGCAAAAGCGTAACATAACGATCGGCTGCTATGTGATGTTTCTTTTCTTCTTCGGCTTCAGAGGATATATTTGGCATGACTGGCAAGCATATAGTACACTCTTTCTGGACTGCGACCAGACATATCTGCGTCTCAACCCTTTCGAAGGTGGTACCGAGCACTTTTTTGAACCAGGCTACATGTTGTTCAACCTGCTTGTCAAACAGTTCACAAATTCATACCCAGTATTCCAGTTCATACAGACAACTATCTGCCTCACTTTGCTTTTCCGCTTTGCACATCTCAAACGTCTCAACATTCCTTTCTTTCTGATGTTGTTTCTCACCTTCGAGGGCTATGTCATCCTCATCAATCTCATGCGCAATGCCATAAGTATTCTCATCTTTCTCAATGCTTTGCCTTATATAGAGGAGAGGCGGCCTATACCTTACTTTCTGCTCTGTATTGTTGCCACGACATTTCACCTTACCAGCATCTTGTTTATTCCACTATATTATATCCTCAATATTAAGACTAACCGCTGGGTATTCCTGTCTGTCATACTCGCAGCTCTTGTTGTCTTTGTATTTAAGATTAAACTGCTCACTCCCATATTAAGCATCCTCTTTGGTGGCAGTGACACCCGATTTGAAATCATGGCAGAACAATATAGCAAGTTTGACGAAGCCAAGACTATATCAATTGGTCTCATAGAGCGCCTCTTGACCACTATGCTTACATTTGCATACTACAAAGAACTGCTCCAGGCTGCGCCTAAAAATCATATTTATATCAACATGCTTCTGCTCTATCTCTCATGCGTATTGTTCTTGAGCGAGTTTACTGTGGTTAGCACCCGTCTCGGACTTCTCGTTATCTGCGGTTACTGGATAGTGTGGTATTATATGCCGAGGGTCTTCCTTCATGGCAACAACCGTATATTGTTCTGTCTTTTTATCTTGGTCTACAGCATTGTAAAAAGCACTATATATAATTATAGTGACATTTATAAATACCAAAACCACCTCTTCGGGGCTGACAGCTATGAGAAATGCTGTCAAAAGGTACGGAACTACGAAGATTAGTTACAACTAAAGACTTTAGATTCACACACGACACAAATGGAAAAGATAAGCGTTATAACTGTCGTATACAACGATGTATCTCATATCCGCCAGACCATAGACAGCTTTCTATGCCAGACATGGAGCGAGAAGGAACTCATCGTCATTGATGGAGGCAGCACGGATGGTACAGCCGACATTATCCGACAATACTCGGGTCAAATCGCATATTGGTGTTCCGAACCTGATGGTGGCATCTATGACGCGCTCAATAAGGGCATATCCTACGCCAATGGTGATTGGATCAACGTACTCAATAGTGGAGACTACTTCATCTCTCCTGATACTTTAGAACGTATTTTCAGCACTGCAGATACCTCTGATGCAGACATCATCTATGGTGATAGCATCGAATACGAGCTTGGAGCACAACGCCTGATTAAATCTATGAGTGACACATCTCTCATGCGCTACATTCCTATATATCGCCACGGGAGCAGTTTCGTGCGCAGCGATGTTCAACGTCAGTTCATGTACCAGCCAGAACTGAAGTCCGAATTCGGTTATGCCCTCGACTGGCACATGATTCACCGTATGTATCTCGCTGGCAAGCGTTTCAAGCGTATCGACACAGTTATCCAGGCCTATCAGAAGGAAGGAACATCGTCCAATCTCTACCAAAATATACGCTACAACTACCGCATCGCTACTGAGGGTCGTTTCAATCTGCCTGCAATATGTTTTTTTGCACGTCAGTACTTACGCACCTTCTTCGTCCATACCCGGATATATACCATTATTCGCGCTCTTATACTTGAATTTACAGTAAACAGTTGTCTGCCACATATTCCCTTTTGGAGCATACGGCGTAGGATACTCAATGCCATTGGCATGCGGATAGGATCTGGCAGTTTCATCATGAAGGATACATACATCATGAATGCAAATCTGGTACAGATAGGCGAGCATTGTCATATCAATCGAGGAGCTACTCTTGACGCTCGTGGGCGCATCATACTCGGCGACAATGTCTCTATTTCACATGGAGTACAGCTCTTTACCGCTACTCACGACCATCAAAGTCCGGATTTCCGCTACACTTATAGTCCTATCATCATTGGCGACCATGTTTGGATAGGAGCTGGTGCTATCATACTAAGTGGAGTGAATATACATCAAGGAGCAGTGGTCTGCGCTGGAGCTGTAGTCACAAAAGACGTGCCATCATACACCATAGTAGGGGGTATACCGGCAAAAGAGATAGGCCATCGTAATCATGACCTACACTATACTGTCGATGGCTACCAACCATTCACATAACTCTCTCACTCAACCTCAGCAATGAAAAAGATTCTTTATATAGACTACGACTTGCAAGTCGGTCATCTGAACTTCAACCATATCCAAATCGATGCCTTGCGCAATACTGGTGCTGATGTCCGTCTCGTCCTGCACAAATTCATGTACGAACGACTGCCCTACCCTATCCAGATGTACGATTTTATCATTCCCCCTATATTGCGCTATCGGGACGGTCACCCATTCATCAATCGTATTGTATTTGTCATAACTCTTCTGCTCATACGAATCAAGGTAAACACCAAAGCGTACGACAACGTCATCGTAGGCTATTGCGATGAGATATCACTCTCACTCGTCAAGATTGCCCGCAACATGTTTATATTCATGCATCGTACAGCTACAGTTCGTGACAGCCGCATCAAACGCTGCCTGTGTAGACGCATAGCCCGCGACAACACCTTCCTCGTAATGAGCAAACACATGGCGGACATGCTGCAAGAGTCTGGCATTACACGCTACAAGATTGTGTCTCATGGCTGTATTAAGCCATTCACCACACAACCTACCATAGAACCTGAGCATCCTTTCCGCATCATTCATCCTTCAGCTAAACTCAACCTAAAATTCGTTGAGCAAGTACTTCAGGATCCCAAACTTCACGAATACATCAACACGCATGACATAGAGATTCTCATCAAGCCATGTCAGGGTATTCCCACCATCATACAACCTAATATCAAATACCTTCCCCCAGTCATAGACTTCGAGGAGTACAAGCAATACTTTACTGATGCTGATGCAATACTCCTTTCATACCCAGAAGATTTCAGCGGACAGGTCAGCGGCATCAGCTACGAGTGTTTTGCCAATCTCAAGCGCATACTCATATACCGACATCCAGCACTCTCCTATTGTCGGCAATATTATAATTATAATCCCGTATTTGAAACTACTGAGGAATTTATTCTGCTTTTGGACTCTCTCATTACTGACCCCTCATTACAATGTACGGCATCTGCAAAGGATTTGACACCTGACTACTCGTTCCTCAAATGACACACTTATGCTCAAAGCTTCTGTAATTATTCCCACATACAAGCCTCAGGATTATATCTACGAGTGCCTGCACTCTGTCTTACACCAGAGTTACCCACCAGAGAATTACGAAATCATTGTCATTATCAATGGTTGCGACCAACCCTATCGTGACAGGCTTTCAGACTTTATCGATAGCATTTCCCTACCCTCACACAATATACATCTGCTACAAACCGACCAAGGTGGGGTCTCGAACGCACGCAACATAGGTCTTGACGAGGCGCAAGGCGAATATATACTTTTCCTCGATGATGACGATTACATTAGTCCGACATACATCGAAAGTCTTGTATCTTGTGCCACCCCTAACAGTATAGTCGCTGCCAAACTGAGTCTGTTCGACGACCAGACTCGCCAGGAAATCCAGACTGCCTTAACCAAGGCATATGATACAGCGAGTGAGCAAATCAAAAAAAATCCCCTGACACTATATAGCGGACGACGTCTCCTCTCCGCTGTGGGTGGCAAGGCCATTCCAAGAAAACTGATAGGCAACTTGAGGTTCAACCCGAATTTCGCTCTCGGAGAAGATTCACTGTTCATCACCACCCTGACGAAACGCATGCATAGTATTCTTCTCGCTCCTCCTCACGCGATATACTATGTACGCCAACGAAACAACTCAGCCTCACGCAGACCTATCAGCAACTATTCTCAAATCAGCAACGCGCTCAGACTCGCATGGCAATACACACGTATGTACTTATCTGACATACCACACAACAATTTGAAATTCTATCTCACGCGGATAGCTGCGTCACTGCTTAAGGCTTTCAGCAAAAAATATCGCACCGTATAACGCTATCTATTTCCCGTCAAACGTCCCCAGACCAGTTCGCCACACTTACACACATATCTGATAGCAAATAGAGCATAACTCACCTCTACACCTTGAGAACGGAAAGTACGCACATGGTCCTTGAGAATCTGCACATGGCTCTTAAGTCCTGATGTACTTACACCCCCTGTGCGCATCGTCACAAAATCCATCGGGATATACTGCGTACGAATGCGATTTATAAAAAGCAATCTGAACAACTGATCAAAATCAGCCGCCACCTTGTATTCCAGTCGGAACTTGCCGTATGTCGAATACAGACTCCTCAGGCAGTAAAACGACGGATGTGCCGGCATAAATCCCATGCGCATATAACGAGGTTTGAACAAACGACTCGAATAGTATCGCACCGTACGTTTCAAGTCGCCAGGATTTACATAGTGTACATCACCATACACAGCCTCTAACAAAGGATTGCATACGAAAGCATTAACAATCCTCTCCAGGACATCGTCAGAAGTATAGAAATCATCAGAATTCAAGATACCGACGATATCACCTGTTGCACGGTCAATCCCCTTGTTCATTGCATCATACAGTCCCTTGTCTGGCTCACTCACAGCTCGTAGTCTGTCACCAAAGCGAGCACGATAACTGTCAACAATGCGCATAGTATTGTCTGTAGAAGCTCCATCACATAGTATCACCTCATAATTCTGATACGACTGTCTCAAAAGGCTATCAAAAGTGTCTGCCAGAGTCTTTTCACTATTGTAGGTAGCCACAATAATCGAGAATCTGATATTTTCATAATCAAAATTACGAGGTGCGCCAAAACCGACACGTCCGACCGGCACGTCCATGGGTTGTTCGCGCCTTTCGACAGGAGGCATCGGCTTGAGCATACGTTCGGGGTCTGCACAAGTCTGAAGCACAAGTACCCCCACTGCATATAGCAACACATCTATCAGCAGAATCAGCGTAATCTGTAGCGAACACTCCCACAATAACATATTCAACGCCACAAGCAGCACATCAGCTATCAGGAGTATCGCCAAAGCCTGTCTCTGCGAGAATGCATTCTGCAAAAGCAAATGATGGATATGCGTTTTGTCTGGATGAAACGGATGAACCCCTCTCAGCATTCTCGACGTAGCCACACGCGCCAAGTCAAATGCAGGCAACATCAATACGCTCAGAGGAATAAGAATACCCTGACGAGGAGGAGCGCACAAGACATTGTCCATACTCAGCTTTACCCCCATATAGGATAGCACAAAGCC
>CALZJL010000027.1 GCA_945787625.1 uncultured Prevotellaceae bacterium | reverse complement strand
GTGTGGCGTCCTTTCAGCAAGTACCAGGAACTTACTGCGATGACAAACGCCCCACCGAGAGTCCATGCTGAGGTGACGGTGTGGCTGAACTTGGTGATGGCAGTGGTTGAGAAAGCGACTTGGCTGAAAGATACCATCACGTTACGCATCTGTTCGGGGTCGAACTGCATACCTGTGGGGTATTGCATCCAACTGTTGGCAACGAGTATCCACCATGCGCTCAGGGTTGCGCCAAAGGCAGTGAGCCATGTTGCAGCGCAGTGCTGGCGAGGGGAGAATTTGTCCCAGCCGAAGAACATGACGGCAAAAAACGTGCTTTCGCAGAAGAAGGCAAAGATTCCTTCGATAGCGAGGGGAGCACCGAAGATATCTCCCACGAACCATGAGTAGTTGGACCAGTTGGTGCCAAATTCGAATTCGAGAATGATGCCAGTGGCGACGCCGATGGCAAAGTTGACCCCAAAGAGCCGCATCCAGTAGCGAGTCTGGTCGAGCCAGTGAGCCTTGTCTGCGTCTGTGGCTCGGGAGTCGTAGAGTTTGTGTACGTAGACCGTCTCCATCACGGCTACGATGAGACCGAGACCGAGGGTGAGGGGGACGAAGAGCCAGTGGTACATGGCTGTCAGAGCGAACTGTGCCCGCGACCAGTCGATAGTGCTTGCTATGTCGTTCATGGAAGGAGTTTGTGTAGGTTAATGTGTGTGCGAGAGTTGCATTTTGTCGATGAGCTGCTGTCGTACTTGCTGACTCTTTTCCTCGTCTGAGCCCTGTAGGGCAGGCTGGAAGAAGAATATGCGCAGTATGGCGAATATGATGAGCAGCTTGATAGCGATGATGAGCCAGAGGGTGCGGCCTAATGACGTCATGTGGCGAAACCCATCGCGATAGAATGCGTAGATGCCGCTTAGGGCGCTTGTCTTGCTCATGCGTCGGAGTGCGGGCTACGTGTGTTTACTCTTATTTCATAACGTTGAGCAAGGTGTCCTTTTCTACCAGACCGAGCTGACTCCATATTTGCTTGCCGTCTTTGTATACGATGATGTGTGGTATGGCGTTGACCTTGTATTTGTTGGCAAGTGTAGGGTTCTTGTCGACATCGACTTTCAGAATGGAGAGTTTGCGAGGCATCTCTTTTGCTACCTCTTCGAGGACAGGAGCGAGACGCCTACATGGACCGCACCACGTGGCGTAGAAGTCAACGAGGACATAGCCCTTGGAGCTCGTGAGGCTGTCGAAAGTCTGCTGGTCTTTGATTTCGATAATCGAAGCAGACTTGGGAGCAGTGACGCTCGTGGTGTCAGATGTGGAGGTAGCAGGATTTCTGTCTGTCTTGTTGCCACATGCGATAATTGTCATTGAGACCATTATGGAGGCAACGAAAAGGATTGACTTTTTCATAATTTTATAACGTTTTTGAGTTTTCGCTTCGCTAAGTTACGTTTTTTTCTGATGTTTTGCAAGTCTGTGTGTGTTTTTTGTGCTGCATATTGATTTGTATGACGTAAATTACATTATTATTATGTACTTTTTTGTAATTTTGTGGTCGGATTGTTTAAATTTGTATTCTTATGCTTACAGTAGAGGAACTCAATGACCGTCTGATAGACCTCGCTTTCAGTGAGGATATCGGTGATGGTGACCACACTACGTTGTGCTGTATTCCTGCCGACTCGATGGGGGAGAGCAAGCTCTTGATCAAGGAGGAAGGCATATTTGCAGGCGTAGAGATAGCAAAACAAGTTTTTCACCGTTTTGATCCGACCATGCAAGTCGAAGTCTATATCGAAGATGGTGCACACGTCAAGCCTGGAGACATCGTAATGTCTGTCAAAGGCAAGGAGCAGAGCCTGCTACAGACCGAGCGTCTCATGCTCAATATTCTCCAGCGTATGTCGGGCATAGCCACCATGACCCACAAATATCAGCAGGCTCTCATCGATGCAGGCACCAAGACCCGTGTACTCGATACCCGCAAGACGACTCCGGGTATGCGCATGCTTGAGAAGGAAGCCGTAAAGATAGGCGGAGGTATGAATCACCGTATAGGCCTCTTCGACATGATTCTGCTCAAAGATAACCACATCGATTTCTGCGGCGGAGTCCACAATGCCATTTCCCGTGCCAAACAGTATTGCAAGGAGCATGGCAAAGACCTCAAAATCGAGTGCGAAGTACGCAACTGGAAAGAACTCGAAGAAGCCCTTGCCGAAGGCTGCGACCGCATAATGTTTGACAACTTCACCCCCGAAGACACCAAGAAGGCAGTAGCCCTCGTAGCAGGACGTGCCGAGACGGAGAGCTCCGGAGGCATCACTTTCGACACCATGATACCCTATGCCAAGGCAGGAGTCGACTTCATCTCGTTCGGTGCTCTCACACACAGCGTCAAAGGTCTCGACATGAGCTTCAAGGCAGCAGGGAGCGACAAGCTCGTCATCAAGTAATTGTTTGCAAACACGAAAATCAGATGAGAAAAATACTAATCATACTCTTTACAATGCTTTGCCCGTGGCTGTCTACCACAGGCAAAGCCTGCACTAACCTGATCGTAGGCAAAGGTGCATCGAAGGACGGCAGCGTCATACTCAGTTACAGCAGCGACGACTATGGAGCCTTTGGTCACCTCTTTTTTTATCCGCGCGCCAGGCACGACAAGGGTCAGATGCGCCAGCTCTATCACTACGAGACGCTCAATTACCTCGGAGAGATACCCGAAGCCGAAGAGACATATCAAGTCGTAGGACTCTGCAACGAATACCAGCTCACCATCTTTGAGACAACGTTCGGGGGGCGCGAAGAGTTGTGGGACGGCCCCGGCCTCTTCGACTACGGCAGCCTCATGACCGTCACCCTCCAACGCTGCAAGACAGCCCGTCAGGCAGTAGAGATGATGGGACGCCTTGTCAACGAATATGGATACATCAGCGAGGGCGAGTCATTTTCCATAGCCGACAAAAACGAAGTCTGGATTATGGAGATGATAGGCAAAGGCAAAGACACCAAAGGAGCCGTCTGGGTAGCACGCCGTATACCTGACGATATGATATGCGCTCATGCCAACCACAGCCGCATACGCCAGTTCCCCCTCAAAGACAAAGACAACTGCCTTTATTCCAACGATGTCATCAGTTTCGCACGCCAGAAGGGATACTTCAGCGGCAAGGACGAAGACTTCTCATTCTCAGAAGCTTATGCGCCGGCAGACTTCGGAGCCAAACGTTTCTGTGAAGCCCGTGTATGGAGTTTCTTCAACAAATGGGGCAATGATGACATGCAGAAATACCTGCCTTACGCCATGGGAGTCGACAAAGACGGTGATGCCCACGAGATGCCACTGTGGATAAAGCCCAAAGCCAAACTCAGCGTCCAAGACGTCAAAGACATGATGCGAGACCACTACGAAGACACACCCATGGACATTCGTACAGGCCTCGGCGCAGGAGCATGGGAAATGCCCTACCGCCCCACACCCCTTACATACGAAGTCGACAGCGTCAAGTACTTCAACGAACGCCCTATCTCGACCCAGCAGTCGTCCAACATCTACGTCTCACAACTCCGCTCATGGCTCCCGGACTACATAGGCTCATGCCTGTGGTACGGCAATGACGAAGCCAACATGGTAGCTCTCACCCCCATATATCCAGGCTCGATGAAGCGCGTCCCCCACTGCTACAGCGACAAGAGCGCAGACGCCTTCACCTTCTCGTTCAAAAACGCCTTCTGGGTATGCAACTGGGTCAGCAACATGGTCTACCTCCGCTACAATCTCCTCTTCCCTGAGCTCAAAAGCGTACGTGACCGACTTGAAGCGGACTACAACTCTATGCAAGCCGAGATAGAAGAAATAGCAAAGGGTAGGGGACACGTCGAAGGAGCAAAATACCTCAGCGACTATTCCACACGCATGGCACAAGGCATGATGTCCGAATGGAACGACCTTGCCAAGCTGATAATCGTCAAGTATAATGACATGGCCGTCAAGCAGCAAGATGCCAATGGCAAATATCTGCACACCCCAGGCAACGCCCCAAGACCAGTCATGCGTCCAGGCTATCCCGAGTCATTCCGTAGGAAGATAGTCCAGGAGTCAGGCGAGAAATACAAGATGCCCCAGCAGTAAAGACACATAAACGACAACTATGGACGACAAAATCACTCATGTTGGAGTCATCGACAGTGTGGGGGAGCATAGAGTCACGGTGCGAATACTCCAAGCCGGAGCATGCTCAGGCTGTCATGCAGCAGGGCTCTGTCACAGCAGCGAGAGCAGGGAGAAACTGGTCGAAGTGGAGGTAGGCTCAGAGTCAGGCTTTGCCAAGGGGCAGAGAGTCATCATCGAGGGAAGCACGCGTCGTGGGCTCAGAGCAGTAGCACTGGCGTATGTCGTCCCCCTCGTGGCAATCGTAGTGACTCTGGCACTGGCAGTACCGCGCATGGGCGAGCCCTCAGCAGCCCTTCTGTCGCTGATTATCGTAGCAGCATACTATGCTGTGCTCTACACACAGCGAGGGCGTCTGGCCAAACGCTTTTCATTCAGAATAATCAAATATCAAAACAACTAATCAATATGAATGTAATCTTGATTGCAGTAATCGTACTCGGGGCAGTCGGACTTGTGTCAGCATTGATACTATTCGCGGCCAAAGAGAAGTTTGCTGTATGGGAAGACCCTCGCATCAAGCAAGTAGGCGAAGTACTGCCACAAGCAAATTGTGGCGGTTGCGGCTACCCAGGGTGTCAGGGTTTTGCCTCTGCATGTGTCAAAGCGGCAGAGACAGGGTCGCTCAGCGATCTGAATTGCGCTCCAGGCGGACAGGCAGTCATGGAGCAAGTAGCAGGTATCCTTGGCTTGCAAGCATCTGCCGCCGCGCCAAAAGTCGCTGTGGTGCGATGCAACGGTACTTGCGATGCCCGTCCGCACGGCATCGAGTTTGACGGCGTACACTCGTGTCGTATCCAGAATATGACAGGCATGGGTGAGACCCAGTGCCAGTGGGGCTGTCTTGGCGAGGGCGACTGTGAAGCAGCGTGTCTCTTCGGAGCTATCAAAGTCAATCCCGCCACCCGTATTGCCGAAGTAGACGAGAGCAAGTGTACAGGCTGTGGCGCATGCGCCAAGACATGTCCGCGCAGCATCATCGAGCTGCGTCCGCAGGGACCCAAGAACCGCAAGGTCGTAGTGCTTTGCAACAACAAGGACAAGGGAGCCCTTGCCACCAAGGAATGTAAGAACAGTTGTATCGGCTGCGGCAAGTGCGTCAAGGTCTGCAAGTTTGAAGCCATCGAGCTCGGCACAAACCTTGCCCACATCGACCCCGACAAGTGCCGTCTGTGCCGCAAGTGCGAAGACGAGTGTCCTCGCGGTGCCATACATGCTTTCAATTTCCCACCACGCAAACCCAAAACAGAGGAGGTACAAGCATGAAAACATTTAGCATAGGAGGAGTTCATCCCGAAGAAAACAAACTAAGTGCGAAGTCTCCTATTCGTCAGGCATCTTTGCCCAAGCAAGCCGTCTTCAGCATGTTCCAGCACATAGGAGCTCCAGCCAAGCCAGTAGTCAAGAAAGGCGACATCGTCAAGGTAGGCACCCTCCTTGGCGAAGCAGGAGGATTTGTCAGCGCACCAATATACTCGTCGGTCAGCGGAAAAGTATCAAAGGTCGATGTAGCACTCGACGCCAGCGACACACGCCGCATGGCAGTGTACGTCGATGTCGAAGGCGATGAGTGGGAAGAGAGCATCGACCGTTCGGAGACCCTTGTCACCCTCGCCGAGCGACCAGAACTCGACTCAAAGACAATCGTCGACAAGATTAAGCAGGCAGGCATCGTAGGCATGGGTGGAGCCACGTTTCCATGTCACGTCAAGCTATGTCCGCCACCGGGACAGAAAGCAGAGTGCGTCATAATCAATGCCGTAGAGTGTGAGCCATACCTCACCGCCGACCATCGTCTCATGCTCGAACGCCCCGAGCAGATACTCGTAGGCGTGACATTGCTGATGAAAGCAGTCGGCGTAGACAAAGGATATATCGGCATAGAGAACAACAAGCCCGACGCCATCGCGCTCATGACAGAGAAGGCTGCCAAATATCCTGACATCGAAGTCGTGCCGCTCAAGGTACAATATCCGCAAGGAGGCGAGAAACAACTCATCGACGCAGTCATTGGCAGGCAAGTCCCAGCCCCCCCAGCCATTCCTATCAACGTAGGCGCAGTAGTGCAAAACGTAGGCACAGCATACGCCGTCTACGAAGCAGTCATGAAGAACAAGCCCCTCATCGATCGCGTCATCACCGTCACGGGCAAGAGCGTCAAGTCACCGAGCAATCTGCTCGCGCGTCTTGGCACACCATTCTCACAGCTCATCGACGAGTGCGGAGGCTTGCCGCAAGACACAGGCAAAGTCATCGGAGGCGGTCCCATGATGGGCAAGGCCCTCATCTCGCTCGACATACCCATGACCAAAGGATCGAGCGGCCTGCTGATCATGAACGACAGAGAAGCAAAGCGTGCCGAAGCAGACCCCTGCATACGTTGTGCCAAGTGTGTCGGAGCATGTCCGATGGGACTCGAGCCCTATCTCCTGGCGCAAGTCAGCTCGCAGCATCAGTGGGAGAAAGCAGAAGCCGAAGACATTGTGTCATGCATAGAGTGTGGCAGCTGTTCGTTTACCTGCCCCAGCCATAGACCGCTGCTCGACATGATACGCCTTGGTAAAACAACAGTAATGGGCATCATACGCTCTCGATCACAAAAGTAACCATACGACAATGAACAAACTAATAGTATCACTCAGCCCTCATGTCCACAGTGGCGACACCGTCCAGAGAAACATGTACGGCGTATGTATAGCCCTGCTGCCAGCATTGGTATGCAGCCTGTACTTCTTCGGCCTCGGGGCGGCAGTAGTGCTGCTCACCAGCATAGCCAGCTGTGTCCTTTTCGAATGGGCCATCACCAAGTATATACTTGGCAGAGACAAAGTCACCATACTCGACGGCAGCGCAATCCTCACAGGTATCCTGCTCGCCTTCAACCTTCCGAGCAACCTGCCCCTATGGATAGTAGTCATCGGCGCCCTCGTAGCCATCGGCGTGGGCAAGATGACCTTCGGCGGTCTCGGACAGAATCCCTTCAACCCCGCTCTTGTAGGGCGCGTCTTCCTGCTCATCTCGTTTCCGGCACAGATGACAACATGGCCCGTCAGCGGCAGCATAGGCTATCTTGATGCCGAGACAGGCGCCACACCCCTCAGCCTCATCTCTTCTGGCCGCATCGACGAACTCCCCGACCACATCGACCTGCTCCTCGGCAGCGTCGGAGGTTCGCTTGGCGAAGTCAGCGCACTTGCCCTGCTCGCAGGCCTTGCCTTTATGCTATGGCGCAAGATAATCACATGGCATATCCCCGTCAGCATTCTGGGTACAGTAGCCATTTTCACAGGAATCCTACACCTTGCAGACCATGCCCATTACGTCAGCCCAGAGCTACAGCTACTCTCCGGCGGACTCATACTCGGAGCCTGCTATATGGCCACCGACTACGTCACATCGCCCATGACCCCTAAGGGACAGATTATCTACGGCATAGCCATCGGAGCCCTGACCATCATTATCCGCAACTGGGGATCATATCCCGAGGGAATGTCGTTCGCCATACTCATCATGAATGCCTTCACACCCCTTATCAACAACTATTGCAAGCCCAGACGCTTTGGCGAAAAAGTCAGAAAGGAGGCAAGCAAATGAAAAAGTTAGAATCAACATGGTACAACATGGCCATAGTGCTCACACTCATCAGCGTAGTAGCAGGCGCAGCACTGGCGTACGTGAATGACCTCACCGCAGGTCCCATCAAGGCCATACAAGAGAAGAACGAGCAAGAAGCCATTAAGGCAGTACTATGCAGCGACGATGCCGTCGTCACCGAAACCAAGGAGATAGACGGCTGTACGGTATACCTTACCCGACAAGGAGCAGCCGTCAAGACCACAGACCCAGCCAATGGCAGTTTCGGAGGCGGACTCACCATCATGGTCGGACTCGACGAAGACTTCCACGTGCTCGGCTACAGCATACTTGAGAGCAACGAGACCCCCGGACTCGGAGCAAAAGCCTCTACATGGTTCCAAAAAGGGCAGAAAGGCGACATCATCGGCAAAGGAGCAGGCGCGCTCAAAGTCTCCAAAGACGAAGGCGAGATAGATGCCATCACCGCCAGTACCATCACATCGCGCTCATTCCTGCGCGCCGTCAACAATGCGGCAGCCATCTACTCCAAAGCCATCGGACGCCAGCTGAAAGTAGACCTCGACACACAGTCAGGAGCAAGTCAGCAGCAGGCAAACAACAAACATAAATAGGAGGAAAACATGATGAACAATTTCAAAGTCATTATCAACGGCATCATCAAGGAGAACCCCACCTTTGTTCTCCTCCTCGGCATGTGTCCCACCCTGGGCACTACGAGCAGTGCCCTCAACGGCATGTCTATGGGTCTTGCCACCATGGCAGTACTCATATTCTCCAACCTCATCATCTCGCTCATCAAGAATCTCATCCCCGACATGGTGCGCATACCCTCTTTTATCGTCGTGATAGCATCGCTCGTCACCATACTACAGATGCTCATCAAGGCATACGCACCCGAGGTAGACAAGAGCTTAGGACTCTTCATACCCCTCATCGTCGTCAACTGCGTCATCCTTGGCAGAGCCGAAGCCTTTGCCGCCAAAAACGGCCCAGTCTCTTCAGTATGCGACGGCATAGGCATGGGATTGGGCTTCACCCTCGGACTCACCCTGCTTGGAGCAGTACGCGAGATACTCGGCACAGGTAGCATCTTCTCGCTCAGCCTCTTCCCCGAGCAATACGGAGCCCTCGTCTTCGTCCTTGCCCCCGGAGCCTTCATAGCCCTCGGCTACCTCATCGCAATCATCAACAAAATAAAGGGATAGAATTATGGCATACATATTAATCTTCATCACGGCAATCTTCGTCAACAACGTCGTGCTGTCACAGTTCCTCGGCATCTGCCCCTTCCTCGGAGTGAGCAAGAAGGTCGACACAGCCCTCGGCATGGGAGCCGCCGTAGCCTTTGTGCTCACCATCGCCACCATAGTCACATATCTCATACAAGTATACCTACTTGAGTCGCTACACATCGAGTATCTCCAGACCATAGCCTTCATACTCGTCATTGCAGCCCTCGTACAGATGGTAGAGATAGTCCTCAAGAAGCTCTCCCCCTCGCTCTATCAGTCGCTCGGAGTCTTCCTCCCCCTCATCACCACCAACTGCTGTATACTCGGTGTAGCCATACAAGTCGGCATGGGAACCTACAACACCCAAGGCCTTGAGCCCGACATGCTCACAGGCGTAGTCTACGCCATATCCACAGCCCTCGGCTTCGGACTCGCCATGGTCATCTTCGCCGGCATACGCGAGCACCTCAGCATGATGAACATACCCCGTGGTATGCAAGGCATGGCCATAGCCCTCGTCACCGCAGGACTCCTCGCCATGGCATTCATGGGCTTCAGCGGAGTAGACGCAGGATTAGCCAAAGCATTCCTCGGCTAAGGAAACGCACTGTCTGACGAATCCTGCCTTGTGCATAGACATATCGTTGCTGCCCGATTTCTTGTCGGGCAGCAACTGTGTGTACGCTCTGCATGGGCACTGTCCAACGGGAGCATTCCGTGAGAAATCGATTGGATATTTTCCTCTTTTTTTTCGGCTTCAATGTTGATGATACAGAAATAAATCGTATCTTTGTACGTTGTTATATCTTAAAATTGGCTTATGGACGGAAGAACTGAACAACAAAAGACAAAGGCAAAGCGCATACCATACGGAATGATGAACTTCGTGGCTGTCCGCGAGGACGACTGCTACTATGTAGACAAGACGAGGTTTATAGAGAAAGTGGAGGCTGCAAACAAGTTCTTCTTCTTCATACGCCCACGCCGCTTCGGCAAGAGCCTGACCATGTCGATGCTGCACCACTATTACGACATCAACGATGCTGACAAGTTTGAGCGGCTCTACGGCGATCTCTACATAGGCAAGAACCCTACGCCCAATCACAATA
>CALZJL010000026.1 GCA_945787625.1 uncultured Prevotellaceae bacterium | reverse complement strand
AACCTAAAAACCTTATAACCTTACAGAATTATGCCTGTCGAAAAGACGAGAAACAAACTCATTGATGTAGCCCGTTCCCTGTTTGCCAAGAACGGCATAGAAGAGACTACGATGAACGATATTGCCTTGGCCTCGGGCAAGGGCAGACGTACTCTATATACGTACTTCAAGAGCAAGGAAGAGGTCTATGCCGCCGTCGTAGAGGACGAGTTGGAATTGATGTCACAACAGATGGCAGAAGTCGCAGCAAAGGAGATGGACTATGAGGATAAACTTGTGGCTATGATTTATGCACATCTCAACGCCATCAAGACGGTGGTGCAGCGCAACGGCAATATGAGGGCAGAATTCTTTCGCGACATCTGGAAGGTGAGCCTCATACGCAAACGCTTCGACCGCAAGGAGAAACTCCTGCTCACGCAGATTATCACAGACGGAGTGAAGTGCGGACGTTTCGATGTGGAAGAGATTGGGCTGATGGTCGACATTATACGCTATGCGGTGAAGGGGCTCGAAGTGCCTTATATCTACGGACGTCTGGCAGACGGTATGCCTAAGGGAATGAGTCGCGCCGTGGTACAGAGGATAATACACCGCGCACTAAGCAAATGATTTGTCAGGACTGTTCAAATAGAAAACATTAAAATATTTTTCAACATGAAATTACTTGAAGGAAAGACCGCTATCATCACAGGTGCGGCACGTGGTATTGGCAAGGCTTTGGCTTTGAAGTTCGCTCAGGAAGGTGCTAACATTGCCTTCACCGACCTTGTCCTTAACGACGAGATGGCAGCAGGGCTCGAAGCCACGCGCCAAGAGATTGAAGCTGTGGGAGTAAAGTGTATGGCATACCCGGGCAACGCCGCAGACTTTGCCCAGACAGAGGAGACGGTCAAGAAGATCAAAGAAGACTTTGGCAGCATCGATATTCTCGTCAACAACGCCGGCATCACCAAAGACGGACTGATGCTGCGCATGACCGAGGCACAGTGGGACGCTGTCATCAACGTCAACCTCAAGAGCGCGTTCAACTTCATACACGCCTGTGTACCTGTCATGATGCGTCAGCGCGGCGGTTCTATCATCAATATGGCAAGCGTGGTAGGCGTACACGGCAATGCCGGGCAAGCCAACTATGCAGCATCAAAAGCCGGCATGATAGCCTTGGCCAAGAGTGTGGCTCAGGAGATGGGTCCCAAGGGCATTCGCGCCAATGCCATCGCTCCAGGATTTATCGAGACGGCCATGACCGCTGCCCTGCCAGACGAAGTGCGCGAGGAGTGGAAGAAGAAGATTCCACTGCGTCGCGGAGGTCAGGTCGAGGATATCGCCAACGTAGCGACCTTCCTGGCAAGCGACATGAGTTCGTACGTCAGCGGTCAGGTCATCCAGGTCGATGGCGGCATGAACATGTAGTCTATGAAGGTACTCTACGAGGATAACCATATCATCATCGTCAACAAGGCCCCAGGCGAGATAGTCCAAGGCGACAAGACTGGCGACAAGCCCTTGTGCGACATCGTCAGGGAGTGGCTCAAGGCGAAGTATGACAAGCCCGGCAATGTATTTCTCGGTGTGGTACACCGTCTGGACCGTCCTGTCACGGGGGCGGTGCTCTTTGCCAAGACGAGCAAAGCCTTGTCACGCCTGAACAAGATGTTTGCCAGCCATGAGAACGTCAGAAAGACCTACTGGGCCATCGTGGGCAACCGTCCGCCTCAGGAGAGCGGCACCCTGACACACTGGCTGACCCGCAACGGGCAGACCAACACAGCACGAGCGTATGACCGCGAAGTGCCAGGCTCAAAAAAAGCTATCCTGGACTACCGTCTAATTTCCTCGTCAGACAAATATTTTCTTCTGGAGGTGACGCTACACACAGGGCGTCACCACCAGATACGATGTCAGCTGTCTAAGATAGGCTGTCCTATCAGAGGCGACCTTAAATACGGAGCACCGCGCAGCAATCCAGATGGCAGCATTTCGCTGCACGCACGCTCTCTTTCCCTCACACATCCAGTCAGCATGAAGCCCATAAACGTGGTTGCTCCAGTACCTGACACTAATCTCTGGAAAGCATTTTGAAGAAATTCATCAAGTTTCTAAGCTTCGTCATCGGGGGCATCATGCTGCTCCCCTTGCTGCTCGTCGCCCTGCTATATGTGCCGCCGATACAGAACTGGGCGGTGCGCTGGGCTGCGAGAGAAGCAAGCAGCCTGACGGGGCTAAACATCACTCTCGACAAGGTGCGCCTCACCCCCCTGCTCGATCTCAGCCTGCACGACCTCACGGCAACGCAGGAGGGCGACACCATACTGCACTCACGACGTATCGTCGTAGACCTTGACCTCACACACATACTCTCAGAGCGGGCACGCATAGAGGAAGTCAGCATCGAAGAAGGCTCGGTCAACACACTCGGCCTCATCGACGAACTATGCGTCAAAGGCAGACTCGGCAAGCTGTCGCTCACGAGCGACGATGTCGATTTTGGTCGGAGTAGAGCAGACATCACAAGCGTTTCACTCGAAGCCTGCAAGCTTGCAGTCTGTATGCGCGACACCACCGTGACCGACACTACGGAGAGTTCTCCGCTCAACTGGGTCATAGGAGTGAGGAAGGCTGATGTCAGAAACACAGAGATTACGTATCGCTCCGTACGCGACAGTATCGTGCTCCACACAGCCATCTCCGATGCCAGACTCCGCCAGGCCAACATAGATCTTGGCAAGAGCGCGTATGGCATGAAAGGTTTTGCTTTAGGCATCGACACCCTGACTATGAAGATGATGCAGCCCGACGGAGAGACTCTCGGAGTAGTACTGCCTCGCACGAGACTATCGCTCCACGATGCGCGTCTCGACTCCGTGCGCGTGAGAATCCGCCAGTTTGCACTTGACACATATTCAGGCAAGAGCAGTGGCAACGTGGCTTCGAGTCACGTCGGAGGCTCGGTGGCGATGGACTTCGACGCCTTCACCACAGGCACCGCCGCATCGATGACCATCGATGCCAAGGCGCACCTCAGCAAGAGAGACATCGCACTTGTGGCCGCAGACTTCCTGCCACGTGGACTTGCTGAGGCATATCCCGAAAAACCGCTTAAACTGCGCCTCATCTGTTCGGGAAATATCGACCATCTGCAGCTCGACACTCTGCGTGCTGAGATCCCCGGAGCTCTGAGCATCTCATCATACGGACACCTCGCCGACATTTCCAAGACCGACAGCATCAAGGCCGCCGTCCACCTCGACATGAAGACCGGCGACTTGGCCTGGCTGCTACGCTATGCAGGGCTGAAAGGCTTGCGTCTCCCCCACTCCATACTCTGCGCCGATGCCGATATTGAAGGACAGAAGTACGACCTTGACGCCCGTCTGCGCCAGGGGCGCGGCACCGTCAGGGCACAAGCCTCACTCGACATGGCGACAATGAGCTATCGGGCAGCATTGAGTTCCTCAAAGTTTGATATCAAGGAAGTCGTCCCCGCCGTAGACATCTCAGGACTCTCGATGACAGTCAGAGCGCGAGGACGCGGCACAGACATCTCCAGTCCCACGACGAAGGCCGACGTGCGCGCCCGCGTCGACAGACTTTCATACAATGGTCAGGAAATCGCAGACTTCCGCCTCGACACACGCTTAGACAAGGGACGAGGCTTTATCGACATCAACAGCATCAACGATGTGCTCAACGCCCACGCCTGTGTAACAGCACACGTAGGCAAGTCCGTCTCAGACATCAACTTTGACCTCGACATGAGCCGCATAGACCTCCATGCCCTGGGCTTGGTGTCCAAGCCGCTCTCGGCCTCGATGGTCTTCAATCTCAGCGGACACACGGATCTGGCGAAGACACATCATTTCGACGCCAGCATCAACGCCATCGAGCTGTATGCCCGAGACACAGTCTTCCGCCCCTTAGACCTCAATTTCGGAGTGCGCCTTTCGCCCGACACCATCAGAGCCTATGCCAATGACGGCGACTTGAAATTTCACTTCGCCACCCACCACGGACTCGACTCGCTCGCCCACAAGTTTGAGCTCATCGGCAGCGAGATCACACGCCAGGTCGAACAGCACGACTTCGGGTTCGTATACCTCAGACCACTCCTACCCGAGATCGACATGAGTCTACATTGTGGAGCGACCAATCCCATCGGGAATATGCTGAGGTCACTCACCGGGTTCAGATATGACGACCTCAGCCTGGAGGCCCACTGCGATTCCACGACAGGAGTGACGGCAGAAGGCCTGGTCAGGACCCTCAACACCGGTGCCGTAGTGCTCGACACCATACAGCTCGACATCAGCACAAAGTCTGACCGTCTGGGACTGTTAGCCCGCGTGAAAAACGGTCCCAAGAACCGCATCGTCAACTTTGAGTCCATTCTCAGAGCCAAGTTCAACCCACGCGGCTTTGACCTCGGATTACAATTCTTTGACGGAACGCAGCAGAAAGGCGTAGACCTCGGCGTTGACGTACAAAGTTCAGACAGCACGTTTACACTGCATATCACCCCACTCAACCCCATTGTAGCATTCCGCCGCTTCACCGTCAATGCAGACAACCACATCACCATCGACCGCAACTATCACGTCACAGCCGACCTCGACCTTGTGGCAGACGATGGCACCGGACTCAAGATCTACAGTCCGAAAGAGAGCCATGCACAGCAAGACCTGACCTTCTCAGTCAACAATATCAACCTTGACGAACTATCGTCGGTAATGCCCTTCATGCCACACCTCACAGGAATGCTGCACGGCGACGTACACATCGTGAAAGACGACAACATGACGACCATCTCCTCAGATTTGGTCGCCGACGACCTGACCTACGAAGGAGCCAGACTCGGGCGATTAGGCACAGTCCTGGCATATTTCCCCAACAGCGACGGCAGCCACCTCGTCGACATGATACTTCGCCAGGACGATCGAGAGATAGCCCTGCTGCAAGGCAAATACTGGACCCAAGACAAGCAAGGACAAATCGAAGCCACCGCACAACTCCTGCAAGCCCCCCTCAACCTCGTAAGCGGTTTCATTCCCAACAACATGGCCCGGCTCGAAGGTTTCGTCAACGGCGAGATTGATGTGCACGGTCCCGTCGACAAGCCCTTGGTCACAGGCACGATAAGCACCCAAGGCACACATATTATCTCCGACATATACAACATAGACCTGCGCATTCCCGACGACAAGATAAGCATCAGAAACAGCCTGCTCGACTTTGACCGCATTCAAGCCTATGCCAACGGAGACAACCCCTTCACCCTCGACGGCACCATCGATTTTGCACGCCTCGACGACGTCAGGCTCGACATCAAGATGCAGGCCAAAGACTTCAACCTCATCAACGCCCCGCGACGCAAAGGAAGCGAAGCCTTTGGCAAAGTCTACGTAGACATCGACGGACGAGTCAGAGGTTCTCTCAACAACCTCCTCATCGACGGACGTCTCAACGTCAGCGGCAAGACCAACATGACCTACATACTCAAAGACTCTCCGCTCACCCTTGACGACCAGCTAAGCACGATGGTCACATTCTGCGACTTTTCAGACACGGTACAAGTCGAGAAGTCCGTCTACCCCGAGCAGAAAGTCCGCATGAATGTCAGCATCGGCATCGACGAAGCCACGACCTTCAACATCTTCCTCAGCGAAGACGGCAGCGACAACGTACGCATAGAAGGCGGCGGCAACCTCACCATGACCTACGACATGCTTCAGGGGCTCAGGCTCTTCGGCCGCTACACCATACTCTCGGGCAAGATGGACTACAGCATGATAGTCATGTCGCTCAAAGACTTCACCATAGACCAAGGCAGCTATGTCGAATTTACCGGCGATGTACTCAATCCACGCCTCGACATCAGCGCACACGAGCAGAAGAAAGCCTCCGTGACCCACAACAAAGTCTCGCGCAAGGTCACCTTCGACGTCGGACTCAAGATCAGCCAGCGTCTCGAAGACCTGGGACTCGAGTTTACCCTCGAAGCCCCCAACGACATGACAGTACAGAACGAACTCGCCTCGATGTCAGCCGAAGACCGGGGTCGAGCCGCCGTAGCGATGCTCACCACAGGCATGTACCTCTCTCCCAACGCAGAGTCGTCAGAAGGAGGTCTCAACGCCACGAATGCCCTCAACTCGTTCCTGCAAAGCCAGATCAACAGCATTGCAGGCAAAGCACTCAAGACCATCGACATCGGCTTTGGCATCGACAACACCCTCAACGCACAAGGCGGAATGCAGACAGACTACAACTTCTCCTTCGCCAAGCACTTCTGGGGCAACCGCATCAGCGTAGTCATAGGAGGCAAAGTCAGCTCCGGCACCAATGCCCAGAACACAGGCATGAGCATCATCAACAACGTCTCCGTAGAATACCGCCTCGACAATTCAGGCACCCGCTACGTACGCGCCTTCTACAACAAGGACCAAGAGACACTCCTCGAAAGCGAAGTCATGGAGATGGGCGCAGCCCTCGTCCTGCGCCGCAAGACAGAACGCCTCGGCGACCTCTTCATCTTCCGCACCAAGAAATCCGAAGAGCGCAAACGACAGCAGCAAGAGCAAGCCACAGACTAACAGTATCAGAGACCCCATGAGCATGTACCACAACTACAAACAAAGCATTACCGTCCTCATCACCATAGCCCTCACCGCGATATTCGCCTCATGCTCACAGACCAAGAGCATCCCCGAGGGAGAATACCTCTATACGGGAATAAAAGAAATAGCCTACGGTCACCGCTGGGGAGAGAAGAAGAAGAAACGCTCCAAAGACGAAGGAGTCATCACGGCCGTAGCCAACGCCTACGACGCCGTCGAAGACGTCTTCACAGGCAAAGTCCCCACAAGCATCACCCCCACCCCAGCCACCCTCACGCCCCAAGAGCGAGACAGCCTCCTCGCCGTGCAGCGTCAGGAAGCAACGGTCTACTCCGCTGCCAAGCGCGAGATACAAGGAGTTCTCGCATACGCCCCCAACGGCTCCATCATGGGATCAAGCCAATGGGTACAGCCCATCACCCCAGGCCTCTGGATATGGAATCAATACACCGACTCTCACACCCTCTTCGGACGCTGGATGCTCAACACCTTCGGCACCTCACCCGTGCTCATGAGCAACGTAAACCCCCGCATACGCACCCAAGTGGCACTGAACACCCTCCACAACTTCGGCTACTTCCATGCCAAGGCAGACTACCGCATCGAAGAGACCAAGCACCCCCGCAAGCAGAAAGTCTCCTACCAGATACTCCCAGGCGAGCTCTTCCGCTTCGGCACAATCAGCTATCAAGGCTTCACTGGTGCAGCCGACTCCATCATACGCCACACCATGCCACAGCGACACCTTCACGAAGGAGCCCCCTTCAGTCTCAGCAGCCTCAACGACGAACGCGTACGCATCGGCAAGCTCCTCCGCAACAACGGCTACTACTTCTTTCGCAACGACTACATCACCTACAAGGCCGACACCCTGCAGCACCCCCTTACAGCCCAGCTACAAGTCCTTCCCACGCCCGCGATGCCAGACTTTGCCCAACGCCCCTACCACATCGGGCGCACCAACATCACCGTCTACAAATACGGTAATCACGAGCTCACAGACTCACTCTCGCTGCGCAACATCACCATGCGCTGGAGCGGAGGCAAGGCAAAACGCCCTCCCCTACGTCTGCGAGCCCTCATACGCTATCTGCACATGCGCAAAGGCAGTCTGTACAGCGAAGAAGCACACACCACCATGCAAGACCAGATTGCAGCCATGGGCATCTTCTCCACACTACAGTTAGACTTCGTCCCACGCCACGACACCGACACCCTCGACATACACCTGACCACCACCCTCGACAAGCCATACACGAGCGAATTCGAAGCCAAAATCACCAACAAGACCAACGGACTGCTCGGTCCCGGACTGTCATACACCGTCCACAAGAAAAACGCATTCCGCGGCGCAGAGACCCTCAGCGCCAGCATCTACGGCTCATACGAATGGCAGACCGGAGCCAACATCCGCGGCGACAAGTCCGTCATCAACTCATGGACACTCGGCGGCAACATCGACCTCAGCTATCCACGCTTCATGTTTTTCGGCATCGGCAAGAAGCTCAACCGCCACACCATCTCCACGACCAGTTTCAAAGCCGACTTCAAATGGATGAACCGCGCCCTCTACTACAGCAGCGCCAGCGTCGGCGTACGCGCCAAGTGGACCTTCCAGAAAGGCCGCAACATACTCCACGAGTTCACCCCCGTCCACCTCGAATTCTCACGTCTGCTCAGCACCACCGCCACCTTTGATTCCATCGCCAACCAAAACCCCGCCCTCTGGACCAGTCTCAAAGACAAGCTCGTCCCCAGCATGGAATACACCTTCACCTGGACCGGCGGCGACGAGTCGCGCCACACCCAGCGCGTCACCGCCTTCACCAAGCAAGCCCTACAATTCCAGAAATACACCCTCGAATACGCCCACAACTTCCGTCTCAGCCAGCGCCAACGCTTCGTCATGCGCGCCTTCCTCGGCATACTATGGAACTACGGCAGCAAATCCGCCCCCTACGCCGACCTCTTCAGCGTAGGCGGAGCCAATTCCATACGCGCCTTTGGCGTACGCACCATAGGCCCCGGCTCCTACCACCCCGAAAACAGCAGCTACTCCTACCTCAACCAAGTCGGCGACGCCAAGTTTGAATTCAATCTCGAATACCGCTTCCCCATCATCGGCAACCTCTACGGAGCCACCTTCATCGACACAGGCAACACCTGGCTCATGCGCCAAGACCCCACCCGTCCCGGAGGCACCCTCACGTGGCGCACCCTCGGCGACCAGCTCGCCCTCGGCACAGGCGTAGGCCTGCGCTACGACCTCGACGTCCTCGTCATACGCTTCGACCTCGGAGTCGGCATCCACGCCCCCTACGACACAGGCCGCACAGGCTACTACAACATGCCCTCATTCGGCAAGTCCCTCGGCTACCACCTCGCCATAGGCTATCCATTCTAAGAAAAACATAAGCCGACGAGCAATATTTTTAAGTAAAGCCACCGTTTTTCAAACATTTTTTATAACTTTGTTGACGCGAACGGTGCACACCGTACGCACGAGACGCCAAAAGACAAACAAAACAATATTTAACCAAAACAAACAAAATCATGAAACCAACACTATTCCTACTTGCAGCAGGCATGGGCAGCCGTTACGGCGGTCTCAAACAGCTCGACACCCTCGGTCCTCAGGGACAGAGCATTATGGACTACAGCATCTACGACGCCATCAAGGCCGGCTTCGGCAAGATAGTATGGGTAATCCGCCGCGACTTCGAGCAGCAATTCCGCGAGCAGATACTCTCCAAGTACGAAGGCCACGTCCCCTGCGAGCTCTGTTTCCAGGCTCTCGACGCCCTGCCAGAAGGCTTCACCGTCCCAGAAGGTCGCGAAAAGCCCTGGGGCACGAACCACGCCGTCCTCATGGGTAAGGACATCATCAAAGAGCCCTTCGCTGTCCTCAACTGCGACGACTTCTACGACCGCGACGCCTTCATGGTCCTCGGCAAGTTCCTCTCCGAGCTCCCCGAAGGCAGCACAGGACGCTACGCCATGGTAGGATTCAGCGTCAGCAACACCCTCTCAGACAGCGGCACCGTCAGCCGCGGCATCTGCGCCACCAACGACGAGACCCACATGCTCACCGACGTCGTAGAGCGCACCAAGATAGAGCGTCACAACGGCGAAGTACAATACCTCGACGAAAACGACCAATGGGTCACAATCCCCGACAACACCCCCTGCTCAATGAACTTCTGGGGCTTCACACCCGACTACTTCCAGTACAGCGAAGAATACTTCAAGGTGTTCCTCTCCGACCCCAAGAACCAGACCAACCTCAAGAGCGAGTTCTTCATACCCCTCATGGTCGACACCCTCATCAAGCAAGGCAAAGCCACATGCGAAGTACTCCCCACCACCTCAAAGTGGTTTGGAGTCACATACCCCGAAGACCGTCCAGGCACAGTCGAGAAACTTGCAGCCCTCCACGCAGCAGGCCAATATCCCGACCAGATGTTCTGAAACGCATGAGATATTCGCACGAGGTGACGCATTGCGTCACCTCGTGT
>CALZJL010000025.1 GCA_945787625.1 uncultured Prevotellaceae bacterium | reverse complement strand
TAAATCTCGACGAACTCAACGAATCACAACGCGAGGCAGTAATATGCTGCGACCACCCCTCACTCGTCATAGCCGGGGCAGGATCAGGCAAGACACGAGTCCTCACCTACAAGATAGCCTACCTTCTGGAGCAAGGCATGTCACCATGGAATATCCTTGCCCTCACCTTTACCAACAAGGCAGCCCGTGAGATGCGTGAACGCATCGGGCAGAAAGTAGGCCAGCAAGTCGCCTCACGCCTCTGGATGGGCACCTTCCACAGCATCTTCTCCCGAATACTGCGCGCAGAGAGCCAACACATAGACTACCGTCCCGACTTCACAATCTACGATGCATCAGACAGCAAAAACCTCATCAAGACCATAATCAAAGAGATGGGGCTCGACGACAAAGTCTACAAGCCCGCCACCATAGCCTCACGCATCTCCATGGCCAAGAACCACCTCATCCTCCCCTCAGCATACAGAGCTGACACAGACAACAGGCGTCACGACACCCAAGCCCGTATTCCCATGACAGGCGAGATCTATACCCGCTACAACCAGCGCCTACGCCAGTCCTCAGCCATGGACTTCGACGACCTTCTTCTCAATACCTGGCTACTCTTCAGTCAGCACCCCGACATAGCAGCAAAATGGGAAGAACGCTTCCACTACGTCCTTGTCGACGAGTATCAAGACACCAACTACGCCCAGCATCAGATAATATGGCTCCTCACCCAACACCGTCAGCGTCTCACGGTCGTAGGCGACGATGCACAAAGCATCTACTCATTCCGCGGAGCTAACATCGACAACATACTCCACTTTCAAGAACGCTATCCCGACAGCCGCCTCTTCAAGCTCGAACAAAACTACCGGTCCACCCAGACCATCGTATCCGCCGCCAACACCCTCATCAGCCACAACCGCGGACAGATCAAGAAAAACGTCTACTCACAGGGCAGCATCGGCGAGCCCATCACCCTCATGCAGACATACAGCGACATCGACGAAGCCAACGCCGTAGTACGTTGCATACACGAGTTTCACAACAACGAACTCATACCCTACGATCAGATAGCCATACTCTACCGCACCAACGCCCAAAGCCGCGCCTTCGAGGAAGCCATGCGCAAAGCCTCCATACCATACAGAGTATATGGAGGGCTCAGCTTCTACCAACGCAAGGAAATCAAAGACGTCATTGCCTATCTACGGCTCATCGTCAACCCCCACGACGAAGAAGCCCTCCGCCGTGTCATCAACTACCCCACACGAGGCATCGGAGCCACCACCCTCAGCAAAGTCTTTACCCGTTCGTCAGAGACAGAGACCTCACCCTGGGAAGTCCTGCTCCACCCCCAAACCCTCGATGTCTCAGCCGCCACCAAGACCAAGCTCACCAAGTTCACCCAGCTCATCTGCGAACTCCACGACCTTAGCACCACCACCGACGCCCACACCCTCGCCCTCGACGTCATACGCCGCAGCGGCATGCAAGCCGAGATAAACAGCGGCCACGACCCCGACGACATCACACGCCGCGAGAATCTCCAGGAGCTCGTCGACGGCATAGCCGCCTACGTCGAAGAACACGAGCAGCAAGGACAAGGCACACACCTCACCGACTATCTCCAAGAAGTCTCTCTCCTCTCCGACCTCGACCAAAGCCAAGGAGACGAACAAGACCGTGTCACCCTGATGACCGTACACACATCAAAAGGTCTCGAATTCCGCGTAGTCTTTGTCGTAGGCCTCGAAGAAGACCTCTTCCCCTCCGAAATGAGCACAGACACCATACGCGGACTCGAAGAAGAGCGACGCCTCTTTTACGTAGCCATCACCCGAGCCAAGGAATACCTCATACTAAGCAACGCCAAGAGTCGTTTCCGCTACGGCAAGACCGAGTTTAGCGAGCCCTCACGCTTCCTCAGCGAGCTCGATCCCCGCTACATACACACAAATACAGGCACACGTCCCCGACCAACTGCCACGCTGCGCACCCCCACCGCCACGCTGCGCACCCCCACCAGCAACCGTCACCCCATACTCGCAGGCAACATTCCCCCGAGTCCGTCACCCGCAGCCATCCCAAGCAATACAAGCCTCAGCGAAGGCACCATCATCATACACGAACGTTTCGGACAAGGCACCATACGCCACATCCAAGGCAGCGGCATAGACACCAAAGCCACCGTCGACTTTGATAATGCAGGCACCAAGCAACTCCTGCTACGTTTTGCAAAATTCACCATAAAACAATGAAGACCAAAGACCGATATCAATACCTCATCGAGTACTTCCAGCGCGAAATGCCCATAGTACAGACCGAACTCCACTACGAGACCCCCTTCCAGCTCCTCGTAGCCGTAATACTCTCAGCCCAATGTACAGACAAGCGCGTCAACCTCATCACCCCCGCACTCTTCCGAGACTACCCCACAGCCCAAGCCATGTCGTACGCCACACCCGAAGTCATCTACGAGTACATACGCAGCATATCCTACCCCAACAACAAGGCACGCCACCTCGTAGGCATGGCACAACGTCTCGTATCCGAATACCAAGGCCAAGTCCCCTCCACCGGCGAAGAGCTCGAACGTCTCCCCGGTGTAGGACGCAAGACCGCCAACGTCATACAAGCCGTCATATTCCGCAAAGCAAAAATGGCCGTTGACACCCACGTCTTCCGCGTCAGCCATCGCATAGGACTCGTCAGCAAGCAGAGCACCACACCACTCGCAGTCGAAAAAGAGCTCACACGCCACCTTCCCCCCAGCATCATACCCGACGCCCACCACTGGCTCATACTTCACGGCCGATACACCTGCACCGCCCGCTCCCCCAAATGCCAGCGGTGCGGACTCAGCGCAATCTGTCAATCGTATAAGGCTCCAAATCCTTAGCAATCACCGTCGAAACCGCCTTGCCACTCAACTCTCCCCACTCACCGAAATTCCTAATCTCCAATACGATACGTTTCCTATACACCCTCACAATCAATCCCTGCACGATAGGCGAATCAGCCACCCCCGGGCTCGCGTTCACATCAAGACTATTATACCGCATCGAGCCCATAAACACACTATGAGGCCCCATCTCCCCATACCGCGTCACACGCTGCGCCACACTATCCGTAATAAAACTATTCAACTTGCGCGACGAGTGGTCATGCCCATAGATATACACCAAACCACGATGCTCACGAATAGCCCCCTCGATAATTGACGTAGCCCGGCAAGGCACCAACGTCTTGCCCACAGTCGCCCCCCTACTGTCAGGCAAAGGCAAATGATTCAGATAAAACACCGTCTTCGTCCCCTTCGGATCAATCTCACGCAACTTACGTTCCACCCACCTCGCAGCCTCCTCACTATCACGATAATCCCACGCACTCCTAAAGAAATGCTTCCCACAATTCTGCACCACAAAATCAAAGCCCCCAATCCTATAATGAAAAGCCGCCAACACAGGTACCGAATCCCTCCCATCCCCATTATAGGCCATCTCCCAGAAACAATCCTCCCTACGCAACACCCCCGTCTGCTCCATCATCGGAAACGAATAAAAATCCCCAGCATTATACCCCTTAGGCAACATATCAAAATTAGCCACCTCATAATCATGATTCCCCGTCACATAAATGACCGGACGCCTCTTTGCCCCCACAGGGAACGCCCTTTTCGTAGCCTCAGCCATAAGCTCACGCGTGCGTAGCCATTGCTCCCGAGTAAGCGTCACATCACTCATAAAGTCCCCTCCCAGCACCAAAGCATCAATACACTCCGACTCCCCAATCAACTCCAGCGACCTGACAAACGAAGACCTGAGCCTGATTCTATCCAAATCAGTCCTAATCATCTCCTGCTGATTATGAATATCACTCAAACATGCAAACGTAAACAAAGGCTTGTCTGCACCCCTTTGAGCAAAGTCAGACACACACACCATACACAACACACACCATACACACAACCTACGAAACACAACCATATCCGATACAGAAAAAAAGAAGAACAAAGACAACTACCTAAGCAACGCAGCAAAATCCTCCACCAAAGCCTCCCTCACATCAGCCCCCAGCTCCCCACAACGCTCCGAAAGCAACACACGCAACCCCTCCACAGCCCTTTTCCTCATCTGCGCCCTCCCCATCTTCAGCCCACTCGCATACGGTGTATGCGGCAGCAAAGCCCTATTGAAGTTACCGTCACTCATCATCACCTCCTCCAGCCCGAAAACGCCGACTTCACCCCCCTCACGATCCTCACGCCAAGCCACACACCCTGAAAGACATTAAACGCCCCCTTAGCCGCATTCACAGCCAGCTCCATACGATTATTAGCCTTAGGCAGAGGAGCAAAAGCCTTCCGCGCCCTCTCCACCAGCACAGTCTCACACCTCCCGACCTCAGCCCTCTTAGCCCTCCGGCAACGGCTCAGAGCCTCCAGCGCGTCCGGAGCAGCCAAAATCTCATCAACCACACTACTCATACACCATCCTCCTTATTTCCGTCCGACATAAACACCATCACCATAAGCCGCGCGATAGGATTCGTAATCCAATCCCTCCTCTTAAGCCAAAACACCATTCCCAGCAGCACCATAATTCCAGCCACCACCACAAAGCCCAGCGCATCACAGCCAAGCAAATCACCCAGCCAATAAGCCAACGCAAAGCCCAGCAGCAGCAACACCGCCAGCACAAGATTGATGACCACGAAACCAATGGCCACGGCCGAGAGAACCACAGTCAGCCCCTCAGCCGCGCCCATAGCAGCATTCTCTCTCTGCAACCTCAGATAATCCCTCAGCTGCAGAAACAATACCTTGAAATCATCCATTACTCAACATTACCAATGCCAAGATCCTCAGCGATATCACTCGCCAAATCCTCCATCTCCTTCTTGCTCAACTTGATGCCACGCTTCTTCAGAGCATCAACGATACGAGAGCGAGTATCCACACCCCTCTCCGGAGCAAACAAGATACCACAAGCAGCACCAACAGCAGCACCGCCGATAAACGCCAACAAGAAATTTACACCTTTCATAATACGGAATAATAATTAAAGTTATACAATAGCGGCGAATTATCCACGACCCAGGGAACACCCAGACCACGATAAAACTCCACCACAAATATAGACAAAAAAAACCACAGACACACCACAGAGCCCCAGAAAAATCGATATTTAACAAAAAATTATGACACGATAAGCAATATTAGTAAGAAACACAGACACAAATACACAAAAAAATAGTAAATTTGCAATCAGAAACACGATAACAACAAAAAAACAAGAATAACAAAATGAAGAAAACAGTCCTATTCGGCACAGCGGCAATCATAGCCCTCGCCATGAGCTCATGCAAAAGCGGAGAAAGCGCCTACAAGAAAGCCTACGAGAAATCCCAAGCCCAAGAAGCAGCAGCCAAGCCCGCAGAAAAGCCCGCAGAGACCACAGCCCCAGTAGCCGTGACCCCAGTCGAGACCACGACGACCACCGAGACCACCGCAACCGCCACCCCCGACTATAGCAACGTCAGCGTACGCACCGAAGACGTATCCCTCGTCGCCGGAAGCGGACTGAAAGCATACAGCGTCGTCGTAGGCAGCTTCGGCATCGAGACCAACGCCGTCAACCTCCAGAACAAACTCAAAGAGCAAGGCTACGACGCCCAGGTTGCCAAGAGCACCGAAAATATGTATCGCGTCATCATCAGCACCCACAACGAGAAAGCCGCAGCAGCCCAGATGCGCGACAAAGTCATCAGCCAATACCAAGGCGCGTGGCTCCTGTACAAGAAATAATGGCACGCATACTAAGCATAGACTACGGCAAGAAGCGCACAGGCATAGCAGTCACAGACCCCTGCCAAATCATCGCCAACGGCCTCACCACCGTAGACACCCCCCGACTAATGACGTTTCTCAAAGACTACACCCAGCGTGAAGCCGTAGAACGAATCATAGTCGGCTTGCCCAAACAAACCAACGGCCTGGACAGCGAAAACCTACCACGCGTCCAGGCCTTTGTAGCACAACTCACAAAGATCCTCCCCCACATCCCCGTCGAGTGGTGGGACGAACGCTACACCAGCGTCCTCGCCCATCAAGCCATGATAGAAAGCGGCATCAGCCGCAAGGCACGTCGCGACAAAGCCCTCGTTGACACCATCAGCGCCACCATCATCCTCCAAGGGTGGATGGAGCGCAGGAAATAACCCACACCCCCAAGCAGCACAATATGATACTACCCATCTACACCTACGGACAACCCGTCCTCAAGAAAGAGACCCAAGAGATCACCCCCGACTACCCCGATCTCGCCCAGACCATACAAAACATGTGGGACACCCTCACCCACAGCGGCGGCGTAGGCCTCGCAGCCCCCCAAGTAGGCCTCCCTATCCGCATGGCCATCATCGACCTCGACATCATCAGCGACGACGAGCCCCAATACAAAGGCTACAAACGCCTCTTCATCAACCCCTACATCGAAGAATACAGCCCCGAGACCGACACCCAAGAAGAAGGCTGCCTCTCCCTCCCCGGACTCAGCGACAAAATCACCCGCTCCACCAGAATCCGCGTCACCTACCAAGACGAAAACTTCGACACGCACGACGAATGGGTCGACGGCTACCTCGCCCGTGTCATGCAACACGAATTCGACCACCTCGACGGCATCGTCTACACCGACCACCTCAAAGGTCTCCGTCGTCAACTCATGCAAAACAAACTCAAAGCCCTCGTCAAAGGCCAATTCACAGCCAACTACAAAGTCAAGCCTCCAAGGAAATAGCCCACCCGCACAAAAGGAAACAAACCCATCAAGCCCCCAACGCACATGACAAGAACAGTCCTCCGCCACCTCCTTTGGGCCCTCCTCCTCGCCGTCCTGCCCCACATCATACAAGCCCAGATACGCACCGATAAAGTCATGATGATGGGACGCAATGCCCTATACTACGAAGACTACACCCTTGCCATACAACGCTTCAACACCGTCATCTCCGCCAAGCCCTACCTCCACGAGCCCTACTACTACCGCGCCCTCGCCAAGTTCTACCTCGAAGACTACGCCGGAGCCCAAGCCGACATCACCACCGCCATCGACAAAAGCCCCTTCAACTCACGCTACTACCAGCTACGCGCCATCTGCCACATCAACACCCAGCAATACCCCCAAGCCATCGCAGACTACCAAGTAGCCCTCAGCCAAAACACCACCGACAAACCCTCATGGCACAACATGGTCTACTGCATGATTGAGACCAAGCAACTCGACAGCGCCGACCACGCCCTCGACAGCATCCTCACCCTCTGGCCCACCGACCCCACCCACCACACCATGAAAGCCGAAGTCGCCATCATGAAGCAAGACACCCTCCTCGCCGAGAGCTACATAGACCACGCCATCGAGCTCGACCCCTACGACGGCACCGCATGGAGCATGAAAGCCGTCCTTCTCCTTAGCCACGACAGCTGCGCCCAAGCCGAAGACGCCCTCAACCGCGCCATCTCCCAAAAGCCCCGTCACGCACCCCTCTACGTCCAGCGTGCCCTCGCCCGCTACCATCAAAACAACCTTCGTGGAGCCATGAGCGACTACGACCGCGCCATCGAGCTCGACAAGACCAACTACGTCGCCCACTACAACCGCGGCCTACTCCGTGCCCAAGTCGGCGAAGACAACCTCGCCATCGAAGACCTCGACTACATTCTCACCCTCGACCCCCACAACATGATAGCCCTCTACAACCGCGCCATACTCCTTGACCAGACAGGCGACTACCACGGAGCCATACGCGACATCAGCGCCGTCATCGACCAGTATCCACAATTCTGGACAGGCTACCGCCACCGCGCCAGCATACTCCGCAAGATCGGCGACAAATACGGAGCCGAGCGCGACGAATTCCGCGTCCTCAAAGCCGAGATGGAAGTCCGCACCGGCACCTACAAAGCCCAAAAGACCACCCGCAAAAAAGAAGACCACGACATCAACGCCTACAATAAACTCATCACCGACGAACAAGAAGACAACAAAGTCCTCTATGCCAGCGAGTGGCGCGGCAAGATACAAAACCGCAAAGTCGAGCTACGCCCCCTCCCCAACTACCTCCTCTCCTTCTATCGAGGTCAAAACGAGCCCCACAAATACGTTGCTTACAGCACCCACGTAGACCGCATCAACAACCGTCACCTCCTCGACCAGCCCCTCTGCCTCACCACCCAAGAAGCCACCCTCGACACCGCCCTTATCGCCCACCATCAGCGTCGTCTCCACCAGAGCCAGCCCACCACCAAAGCCCTCCAGCTCGCCCTCGACCACTACCTGGTGCGCGACTTTGAAAGCACCATCAGCGTCCTCAGCCAGAGCGACATCACTACCTCCACCACCGCCCCCCTCATCTACTTCCTTCGCGCCCAAGCCCACCAAGCCAAAGCTCACGCCCTCCAGAGCGACAACAGCACCACCCCCGCAGATCAGCACCTCCAGCACGCCCTAAGCGATATCAGCCGTGCCATCGAACTCGACCCCACCTTCGCCTACGCCCACTACAACCAAGGCAACATATACCTTCAGCTCCAGCAATACGACAAAGCCATCGAGTCCTATACCCGCGCCATCGAAGCCAACCCCCAACTCCCAGACCCATACTACAACCGCGCCATAGCCTACATACACACCAAACAAAAAGAAAAAGCCCTCGCCGACTTCTCTCGCGCAGGCGAAATGGGCATCTACCAAGCATACAGTCACATCAAAAAATATTCAAGAGAAGGGAGTTAGTTTTTTAGTTGTTTAGCTTATTTGTTATTTAGTTGTTTAGTTGGTTCTAACGACTATATGCAGCCAGATGACGGTACAACAAAACAAACAACAAAGAACCAATCAAACAACAATCAACCAACCAACCAACTAAACAACCAACCAAACAACAATCAACCAACAAAATAACTAAACAACAAAAAATGACCCTCGAATCTCCCGCCACCCTCCTCCTTGCCCTCAGCCATCTCACCGCCGTCATAGCCATAGCCACACGCTACGGCCACACCTCCTACGTGCGGAAGCTCACAACCCCCCACAGCGCCATCATACAACTCATCATCGGCGCTCTCGCCCTCTCCCTCGAAGGAACCCTCGGCCTTTCCCTCCACACCACCATCCTCTTCGCCCTCTACCTCCTCATACTCCAGACCACCCTCATACTCACCATATACCAAGCCATCAAGCGCCACAAGCCCTGGACCTTCACCGCCATACACCTCGGCATACTCCTCATCATCTACGGAGCATACTGGGGAGCCCCCGACGTCACACGCGCCAAACTCATGCTCACCCCCCACTGGCCCCAAAATACCGCCTACACCACCGACGGCCACAACGTCCCCCTTCCCTTCACCCTCCAGCTCACAGACTTCCACATCGACTACTACGACGACCACACCAGTCCACGCCAATACACCAGCCACCTCCTTGCCGACACCACAGAACTTACCACCTCCGTCAACGCCCCCGCCACCTATCGCGGCTACACCATACTCCAAAGCGGCTACGACCGACAAGCCCAACGCTACACCATACTCCAGATTGTCCGCGAGCCCTGGCTCCCCCTCGTTTACCTCGGCATGGCCCTCCTCGCCCTCGGCTCCCTCCGCCAATTCATCGGCACCTGGCGTCCCAAGATCACCATACCCACCCTCATCATACTCACCATTGCCTTCACCATTTTCAGCATAGCAAAAATCAACTTCAGCACCCTCATGCCCGCCCTCCGCTCATGGTGGTTCGTCCCACACCTCTTCCTCTACATGGTCGCCTACTCACTCATGGCCATGTCCCTCATCAGCCGCCTATCCCAGCACCGTTACCCCCAACTCCAGAGCTACACCCACTCCCTCTTCCGCAGCTCCTCAGCCCTCCTCATCATCGGCATGCTCACAGGTGCCGTATGGGCCCGCCAAGCATGGGGCGACTACTGGAGCTGGGACGCCAAAGAAAACTGGGCAGCCACCACCTGGCTTCTCAGCCTAATTCCCCTCCACCTCAGCAACCATCGCAGCTCACGCTACACCATCGTACTCCTCCTCACATTCCTCGCCCTCCAGATCACATGGTACGGCGTCAACTACCTCCCCGCAGCCAAAGACAGTCTGCATACGTATAATTTGTGAGGTTTTGAGGTT
>CALZJL010000024.1 GCA_945787625.1 uncultured Prevotellaceae bacterium | reverse complement strand
TCATCAACCTCAACTCCGACTGCGAAGCCTCAGTCAGCGAACTCAAAGGAGCAGTAGTGGCACTATATGACAGAGAAGTGACCCCACGTACCATCGAAGGCAAGGTGACAGCCAAAGCTGTCGCAGATACTACGGATACGCAAAACTCAGGACTCGTTGTCCTCCTGGAGACCACGACAGCAGTATCATTCCAGGTACAGCTCGCCCCAGTTCCGGCATTCTACTTCGTAGTCGGAGCCATCAACGGCTGGTCTTCAGACCCCACTACACCACTATTCCCCGACGAGGACGGCAACTACAGCATCACCGCATTCTTCGGAGGTGACCACAACCTCAAGTTCTGGAATATCGATGACCTCGGCAATTGGGGCAACGCCTACGGGTGTGCAGTAGATGGCAGTACAGATGCCAGTGGAGCACTCGTCGTCAACGCAGGCGCCATCAAGGCACCACAGGCAGACATGGTCTACACCTTCAGCGTCAATCTCAAGGACAATACATACGCTTGGGCTGAAGCCTCAGAGCAATTCCCTGCCGAGTATACAAGCATCGGACTCATAGGCGACTTCAACGGCTGGGGAGGCGACGAAAACCTCACACAAGTATCCAATGCAGGCAACTCACACATCTGGTACATCAGAGGCCTGAAGATAGAGAGCGATGGCAAAGTCAAGTTCCGCGCCAACGGCTCATGGGATATCAACTGGGGTGGCACAGAACTGCCAGCAGGCACAGGATACCAAAATGGTCCAGACATCATGCTGTCAGCCGCAACCTACAACGTCTACTTCAACGACATTACAGGCCAGTACATTTTTATCGAACAATAGCACTCACCGTTAATCTCCCCCTACCCACACCCAGACTCTCAGGTGAGGGTAGGGGAGAATACCAAAACTATTCCCAATGAAAACACACAAAGTCACAATCTTGCTCGCCACCCTCATATCAACCATATTCCCCACGACACTGCGCTCACAAGGCTGGCCCTCCGAGTACGAAGGCGTCATGCTCCAAGGCTTTTATTGGAATAGTTACACACACACACGCTGGACAAGACTCACCCAGCAAGCCACCTCACTCTCAGAGTCCTTTGACCTTATATGGTTACCCAACTCAGGACATTCGGGCAATCACGACAACATGGGCTATTTCCCACTTTATTTTTGGAATCAAAACTCATCATTCGGCAGCGAAGAAGAGCTTCGCACCATGATTGAGACATTCCGCCAAAACGGCATTGGCACAATCGCCGATGTCATCATCAACCATCACAATACCGAAGGCTGGTTTGGCTTCCCCACCGAAACATACGAAGGTCAGACCTACCAGTTCCATACCACCGACATCTGTCGCAACGACGAAGGAGGCGATGCCCTCACGGCAGCCAACGCCATGGGCATTCAACTCTCAGACAATGACGACACAGGCGAAGACCAGCAAGGCTGCCGTGACCTCGACCACAACTCGGCCAACGTGCAGCGCATCGTCAAAGCCTACCAGAAATACCTACTTGACGACCTCGGCTACGCGGGCTTCCGCTACGACATGGTCAAAGGCTTCGATGCCAGATTCATCAAAGAATACAATACCGCAGCCCACCCACAGTACTCCATAGGAGAATACTGGGACGGGAGCGACAACATAAAGAAATGGATAGACCGCACCGCCGCCGACAATATCCCCACCAGTGCCGCCTTCGATTTTCAGTTCCGCTATCGGGTGCGCGACGCCTTCAACGGCAATGACTGCCGCAATCTCGCAGCCGAAAACTCCGACCTCCCCCTCGCATACCAAGACGATTACAAACGTTGGGCTGTCACCTTCGTCGAAAATCACGACACGCAATACCGCAGCGAGGAAGAGCCCCTTGACCCCCTCAAGCGCGACACACTCGCAGCCAATGCCTATCTCCTCGCCATGCCAGGCACCCCATGCGTTTTCCTCCCACACTGGATAGACTGCAAGCCAGAGATCCGACGTCAGATAGCAGCACGTCGCGTAGCAGGCATACACTCCCAGAGCAGCTATGTCAACCTTCAGTCCTCAGCAGCAGTCTATGCCAACATCGTCCAAGGCAAGCGAGGCAGCCTGATCGTAGTCGTTGGGACAAGCACATACCGCTACACCCCCAAAGCCTACGCAGACACCCACACCCTCATACTCGAAGGCAAGAACTACAAATACTATCTCAGCAACGACCTCCTTGACGAGTGGGAGAAAAGCCTTACACGCATTCAGACCATTGAGCAGTCAGAGCGAGAAGAAGAAGAAAGCTTCACCCCATACACCGCCACCATATACTGCAAAGCCGACTTCACCCCCGTCTATTTTTATGCCTGGGACACAGACGGAGAGCTCCTCGGCAAATGGCCGGGAACCTCCATGGCCAGCCACACCACCATCATCGACGGTCAGGAGTGGTACTACGCCGAGTTCCCCATCAAGTCCAAAGACTACGAATTCAACATCATCTTCAACCAAGGCGCAGACAAGCCTCAGAGCCCCGACATCAAACGATTGACCACTACCCACTACTACACAGCCACCATACAAGGCAACGAAGTCAGCTACACAGACGTTACCGACAACTACGACACCGGTCTCAACCATGACCTCGCCCAGCCCCAGTCCCAGACTCACAGCAAAGCCATCTATGACCTCAGCGGACGTCGACTCGTCCAAGCACCCCGAAAAGGCATGTACATCACCAATCACCAAACAATGATAATCACAGAATAACATGAAGACACTACCTAATCTATCATTTTGGAAACTATTCAACCTCTCAGCCGGGTTCTTTGGCGTACAGATAGCCTACGCCCTGCAAAGTGCCAATATCGCCCGCATTTTTGCCACCCTCGGCGCAGACCCTCACCAGCTATCCTTTTTCTGGATACTCCCACCGCTCATGGGCATGGTAGTCCAGCCCATCATCGGAGCCCTCAGCGACAAGACATGGTGTAGATTCGGCCGCCGCATACCCTACCTCTTTGTCGGAGCCATAGTCGCCGTAGCCGTCATGGCCCTTCTGCCCAATGCCGGCAGCCTCGGTCTCAGTACCCAAATCGTCATGTGGGGTCTCACAGGCACCATGCTGTTCGGGCTCATGAGCCTCATGCTCCTCGACACCAGTATCAACATCGCCATGCAACCATTCAAGATGATGGTAGGCGATATGGTCAACGAACACCAGAAAGCCACCGCCTACAGCATACAGTCCTTCCTTTGCAACGCAGGCAGCTGCGTAGGCTACATCTTCCCCTACGTGCTCACCTTTTTCGGAGTACGCAACATCGCCGACAAAGGCGTCATACCCAACTCCGTCATCTTCAGTTTCTATGCCGGAGCCGCCATACTCATACTCTGTGTCCTGTACACCACCATAATGGTCAAAGAATACACACCCGAGCAGATGTCACAAGTAGCCCCAGCTCCCCAGCCCGCCGACAAAGCCCAGCCCACAGCAATCTCCCACGACAACACCATCAGCGTACCTTACCTGTTTTTCAGCATAGGACTGGTGCAATTCTTCTGCTGGGCAGCATTTATGTATATGTGGACCTATACCAACGGCACCCTCTCGCAGCAATGTTGGGGGACAACCGAAGTATCCAGCCAAGGCTACCAGGAAGCCGCCAACTGGGTTGGCGTAAGTTTCTTCGTCCAAGCCATAGGCTCAATGCTATGGGCCCCCGTCATACCCCGCTTCAGCAATCTCAAAGTAGCCTATGCCATAAGCCTTCTCATAGGAGCAGTAGGCTTTATCAGTATCTATTGGATTAGCAGCCAATGGATAGTCCTCATCAGCTTCGCCCTCATCGGAGCAGCATGGGCAGCAATGCTGGCCTTGCCCTTTACCCTCTTGACCAACGCCCTCCAAGGCAACCCAAAGATGGGCACCTACCTCGGCCTGTTCAACTGTACCATCTGCATACCCCAGATAGTAGCAGCCATGCTCGGCGGAGTCATTCTGACCCTCGTAGACGGCAATCAGACCATGATGCTCGTCATAGCCGGCATATTCCTCATCTTCGGAGCAGCAGCAGTAAGATTCATAAAGTAAACCAAACAAACCAGACAAACCAATCCATGAAACATTTACAACCAGGCACCCGCATAGCAGGATGTGCAGTACCCGTTTTCTCCCTACGCACACGCGGCAGTTTTGGCACAGGCGACTTTGGCGACCTCAAGCAGATGGTCACCTGGGTAGCCCAAACCGGACAGAAGATACTACAGATACTTCCCATCAACGACACCACCTCGTCAGGCACATGGGTAGACTCATACCCATACTCAGCCATCAGCATCTATGCCCTTCACCCCATGTACGCCGACCTGCGTCAGCTTCCCCCACTCAAAGATTCCGGGCAAGCCGCCCATTTCGCCACCCTCCAGGCGCAGCTCAATGCCCTGCCACAAGTCGACTACGAAGCAGTCAACCAAGCCAAGCACCAATACCTCCAACTCCTGTACAAGCAGGAATTCGGTCGAGTAAAACGCACCAAAGCCTACAAATCATTCATCGCAGATACCATATCCTGGCTCGACAGCTATGTCCAATACAGTGTCCGTCGCGACCAGCGCATCAACCCCGACCAGCCAGCCCCCCAAGCCGACTATTACCGTTATATCCAATACATACTCGACACCCAGATGCGCGACGTCCACACCCATGCCCAGACCCTCGGAGTCATGCTCAAAGGCGACATACCCATCGGAGTGAACCGCTACGGCTGCGATGTAGAGACAGACCCACACTATTTTAATATGGACGGTCAGGCAGGAGCTCCCCCCGACAACTTCAGCGCAGACGGACAGAATTGGGGCTTCCCCACCTATAATTGGGAAGCCATGCTCCGCAACGGCGGACAATGGTGGATACAACGCTTCCGCAACATGGCACGCTACTTTGACGCCTATCGCATAGACCACGTCCTCGGCTTCTTCCGAATTTGGGAGATACCCTCCCACGCCGTAGGAGGCATTCTCGGTCAGTTCCAGCCCTCTCTCGCCCTCAGCATCGACGACATACACAGTTACGGTCTCTGGCTCGACGAGCAGTTCATGACCACCCCCTTCATCGCCGATTGGGTTATAGACCGCATATTCGGATCCCGTGCCCAAGAAGTCAAAGACACCTACCTGCAACATCAGCACGACGACATCTGGAGTCTCCGTCCGCAGTACGACACCGAGCGCAAAGTCCAAGCCCTCAGTCTCGACGCCCAGCTCACCTCAGGCCTGTATTCCCTCATACGCAACGTACTCTTCCTCCGCGATCACAAGAACCCCAACCTCTACCACCCACGCATAGCCGTGCAGCAAGCCACCGTCTACGAGACCCTTTGGCAGCACGACAAAGACAACTTCAACCGTCTGTACGACGACTACTTCTATCGCCGCAACAACCAGTTCTGGTACGAAGAAGCCATGAAAAAGCTCCCCATGCTCTGCGATGCCACCGAAATGCTCGTCTGCGCCGAAGACCTCGGCATGGTTCCCGACTGCGTATCCTGGGTCATGAACCAGCTGCAGATACTCTCGCTCGAACTCATCTCCATGCCCAAGGATCCCAGCGTCCGTTGGGGCATACTCGACCGCAATCCCTGGCTCAGCGTCTGCACCATATCGAGTCACGACAGTGCCACCATGCGCATGTGGTGGGACGAAGATCCAGCCCAGACACAAGACTTCTACAACCAGTACCTCGGCTACCAAGGTCCAGCCCCACACCCCATGCCCTCAAACATAGCCCAAGACATGGTCATGCGTCACCTACGCTGTCCGTCAGCCCTATGCATACTCACCCTCCAGGACTGGCTCGCCATAAACCAGACCCTCCGTCACCCCGATCCGTCGGTCGAACGCATCAACATACCCTCCAACCCCCGCCACTACTGGCGCTACCGTATGCACATCAACATCGAAGACCTCATGAACTCCATCGAGTTCAACGAGCAAATAAGCGGCATGATAATCGAAAGCGGACGCTAACACACATACACATATGCGAAATACAATCCTCCCCATAGCATTGTTGGTAAACATGGCAGCAACAGCACAAGAACAGTTCAAGGAGCTCGACTATACCCCCAGCCAAAGCACCTTTACCCTCAACGCCCCCACCAAAGCCCGAGCCGTCAAGGTACGCATCTACGACAGTGCCCAAGCCCCCCAGCCAGTCAAGACCCTCAACCTGCGCCGTGCGGGCGAAGACCGTTGGAGCGCAAACCTCAGCGGAGACTGGGCAGGTCACTACTACACCTTCGATGTAGGACAAGGAGAGTGTCCAGGCACATTTGCCAAAGCCGTAGGCATCAACGGCAAACGCGCCGCCATCATCGACCTTGCCCAGACCGATCCCCAAGGATGGAGTCAAGACCAGCGTCCACCCCTCCGAAGCCCCTCCGACCTCGTAGTCTACGAGATGCACCACCGCGACTTCTCCATCCACCCCTCACGAGGCAGCAGATATCCAGGCAAATACCTTGCCCTGACCGAGCCCCACAACATCTGGTATCTCAAGACCCTCGGCATCAACGCCGTACAGATACTCCCGAGCTACGACTACTACACCGTCGACGAGAGCCACCCCGAGCGTCCACAATACAACTGGGGCTACGACCCCCTCAACTACAACGTCCCCGAAGGCAGCTACAGCACCGATGCCACCCGCCCCGACGTGCGCATACGCGAATTCAAACAGATGGTACAAGCCCTCCACAGCGCAGGCATACGCGTCATCCTTGACGTCGTCTACAACCACTGCATGGACATCGCAGGCAGCAATTTCCAGCGCACCTATCCCGACTACTATTTCCGCAAGAGTGCACCCGGTCAGGGAGCCAGCGGAGAGATCGGCACCACAGGCGGCGATTGGGCAAACGCCTCAGGCTGCGGCAACGAGACAGCCAGCGAACGTCAGCTCATGCGCCAATATATGATCGAAAGCGTCCGCTACTGGGTCACAGAGTACCACATCGACGGCTTCCGTTTTGACCTCATGGGCATACACGACATCGAGACCATGAACCAGATACGCGCCGAGCTCGACAAGATAGACCCCAGCATCACCATCTACGGCGAAGGCTGGGCAGCAGGAGCCCCCGCCATCGACCCCCGACAATGCGCCATGAAATCCAACATATCGAGCATGCCCCACATCGGAGCCTTTGCCGACGAAATGCGCGATGCCCTCCGCGGCCCATTCTCCGACGACCGCGAGCCAGCCTACCTTGCCGCCCGCCCCGGACACGAAGAGAGCATCAAGTTTGGCCTCGTAGGCGGAATCTCTCACCCCGAAGTCGACATGACCAAAGTCAACTACAGCAAGACCCCCTGGGCGTCGCAGCCCACCCAACACGTCAGTTACGTCAGCTGCCACGACGACATGAGCCTCGTAGACCGTCTGCGTGCCAGCATACCAGGCATCAGTGACGACCAAGTCGTGCGCCTCAGCCAGCTCGCCCAAACCTTCGTCCTGACCTCTCAAGGCATACCCTTCATCTGGGCAGGCGAAGAAGCCTTCCGCGACAAGCAAGGCGTTCACAACAGCTACAACCAGCCCGACTCCATCAACCAGATAGACTGGAACCGTCTGCGCATACACCCCGAGCTCTTCCTCTACTACAAAGGCCTCATAGACATACGTCGCTCTCACCGAGCCTTTCGCATGTCCGACGCAGACCTCGTGCGCCGTCACCTCCATTTCCTCCCAGCCCCCGACTGCGTCATCGCCTTCACCCTCGACGGACAAGCCGTAGGCGACAGCTGGAGTCAGATACTCTGCATCATGAACTCCAACCCCCAGCCACGCAAACTCACCATACCCCAAGGCAACTACACCATAGTATGCCGCCAAGGCCTCGTCAACAAAGACGGCCTCGGCCAGATGCAAGGAGGAGAAATCGAGATTGCCCCCCAGTCAGCCCTCATCATACACAAATGACCCAAATACCAAAGACCATGTCCACAAGATATATCAATCTCATACTCCTCGTCCTCATACCCATCGTCGTCCAAGCCCAGACAGCCGTAGGCGGAGACATCAGCATGATACCAGCCTACGAAGCCGCCGGCGACAAATGGCTCGACCATGAAGGCCACGAAATCCCCGACCTCATAGAGTACCTTCGCGACCATGCAGGCTGGAACTCCGCCCGCGTCCGCCTCATGGTCGACCCCACCCAAGACGACGACCCCGCCACCTGTCAGGACCTACAGTACGTCAAGACCCTCGGTGAGCGCATCAAGCGTGCAGGTATGGCCCTCCTCCTCGACATCTTCTATAGCGACACCTGGACAGACCCCGCCCAACAATGGATTCCCAAATCCTGGGGCATGAACCGCAACACCCCCACCGAGACCCTTGCCGAGCGCGTAGCCCAATACACCCGTGAGAGCATCGACGCCCTCGTACAGTCCGGCGTCACCCCCGACTACGTCCAGATAGGCAACGAAGTCAGCTACGGGATGCTATGGGACAACCTCCAAGGCAAGAACAGCAGTCAGAACGCCTTCTACCTCGATCCCCAATGGGCAAGCTACGACAAATACCAAGCCCAGATCACACGCTTTGCCACCCTCCTCAACTCAGCCGCCCAAGGCGTACGCAGTTCCCAAGCCCCCAACGCCCGCATCATACTCCACATCGAGCGCAGCGGAGAGTCAGGCTCCGCCAGCAACTTCTACACATGGGTACAACGCGCAGGCTTCACCGACTTCGACATCATAGGCCTCAGCTACTATCCCTTCTGGCACGGCAACCTTGACGACCTCACCACCACCGTCCGCACCCTCCAGAGCCAGATGCCCACACGCCCCATACATCTCGTCGAGACAGCCTACAACTACCAGTGGGGTCCCAGCGACGCCCTCTGCCACGACTGGCCCTACACCCCCGAAGGCCAAGCCCAGTTTCTCAGCGACCTCGCCCAGCGACTCATCACACTCGGAGTCCAAGGCATGTACTACTGGTTCCCCGAAGAGTGCGGCAACGGACACGACACCAAACTCCAGCTCGGCTGGCTCAACCGAGGCCTATGGCAAAACAGCGACCAGAACCCCCGTCACCCCCTCAACTCCCCCCAAAGCCTCGAAGCCTTCAAGCAATTCTCCGTCCAGACCAGCATCAGCAGTCCCAGCCACGTCTCACCCCACGCCACCCCCACCTACAATCTCCAAGGCCAACGCCTTGACACAGACCAAATACACGGCATAAGCATAACCCAAGGAACCAAGCAAATCAGACCATAATATGAACAAACACACATTCCACCTCACCGCAGCCCTTCTTCTGCTCCTTCTCCAGCACACCCATGCCCAGCGCAACACCATCGACCTGCGCACATGGCAATTCTCGCGCGACTCCATCACATGGAGCGAAGTACGCATACCCCACGACTGGGCCATCTCAGGACCATTCGACAAACAGTGGGATCTCCAGCACGTCGCCATTGAGCAAAACGGCGAGACCGAAGCCACCGAAAAGTCAGGCCGTTCGGGAGCCCTCCCATGGATAGGACACGGCTACTACCGCACCCAGATAGACCTCCCCGACAACTACGGCCACGCACTCCTCCACTTCGACGGAGCCATGGCAGAGCCCCAAGTACGCATCAACGGCGTCCTCGCCGGACACTGGGTCTACGGCTACAACGCCTTCCAGATAGATGCCACCCCATACCTCAAGCCCGGCCAGCCTAACACCATCGAAGTCAGCCTCCGCAACCTCGAAGAGAGCAGCCGATGGTACCCCGGCGGCGGCCTCTACCGTCCCGTCACCCTCACCCTCACCTCCGAGCAACACATCACCCAGTGGGGAACCTACGTCCGCACCCTCACAGCCCAAGGCGAAGGGCACCCCGCCCAGATACAAGCCGACATTCAAGTCCAAGGCATCGAACACACCCCCGCCACCATACTCCACACCCTCACCGATGCCCAAGGCCACACCGTAGCCCAAAGCCAAAGCCCCACCGGCCATACCGGGCAGTCCACCAGCACCCTCGACCTCCCCGAGGCACACCTCTGGAGCCCCGAGACCCCCTACCTCTACACCCTCACCACCCAGCTCATCATACAAGGCAAGATAATCGACCAGACCACCACCAAAGTAGGCATACGCACCATCACCGTCGACCGCCACGGCTTCAGCCTCAACGGCAAGCCGCGCAAGATCCAAGGCGTATGCCTCCACCACGACCTCGGTCCCCTCGGAGCCGCCGTCAACCGCGCCGCCCTCATACGCCAGATACGCATACTCAAAGACATGGGCTGCGACGCCATACGCACCGCCCACAACATGCCCTCCACCATGCAGATGGAAGTCTGCGACTCGATGGGCATGATGGTCATGGCCGAAAGCTTCGACATGTGGCTCTACCCCAAGTGCCGCAACGGCTACGCCCTCCACTTCCGCGACTGGGCAGAGCGCGACATACGCAACCTCATACTCAACCACCGCAACCACCCCAGCATCATCATGTGGAGCATAGGCAACGAGATACCCGAACAATGGAGCATCGAAGGCCGTCAGATCAGCCGCCATCTCCAGAACCTCTGCCATCAGCTTGACCCCACACGCCCCGTCACCCAAGGCATGGATCGCGCCGAAGACGCCCTCCGTAGCGGCTTTGCCCGCGTCATGGACATCGCAGGCTTCAACTACCGCGTCTACAAGTACGACGACAACATCTCCGCCCTCCCCAGCGGCATACTCCTCGGCAGCGAGAGCGCCAGCACCGTCTCCTCGCGTGGAGTCTACGACCCCAGCTGCACATCACCACGCGAAGTCACCCCCATCACCGACCCCAACTCCCCGCTCCAAGGTCAATGCACGTCCTACGACACCGACTACTGCTCGTGGAGCAACC
>CALZJL010000023.1 GCA_945787625.1 uncultured Prevotellaceae bacterium | reverse complement strand
ATCGCCTCGTACTTGCTCGAAGTCGGCGGCTATGGTGGAGGGGAGTGTGCCGTCGAAACCGAAGCCTGTCTGGGCGGTGATGCTGAACTCTTTGCGGGCGTCGTCGTAGAGCATCTTGTCGAGGGTGACTACGGAGGTTTGCCATGACTCGATGATGGTGATGAGGTCGGCGGGGGTGATGTGGGTGGGGTCGAGGTGGTAGTGGCGTAGCATGAGGTCGTAGGCCCAGGTCCATTCGAGGTCGTAGTAGCGGGTGTGGAGCTGGGAGATTGCTGCGTGGAGGGCTTCGAGGGTGTCGATGATGCCTTGCTCGACTTTGTCGATGATGTCGGTGATGAGGGCGTGGGGGGCGATGAGGCCTGCCATGTCGAGCCATGTGCCTTTGCCTTCGTCGCTGCTGGGGGCGAGGTGGTCGAGGAGGTGGCGAACGATTTGCTCGTGGGTGGGGTTGGGGAGGCCGATGGTGTCGAGGGTCTTTTCGAGGTGGCTGATGAGGGAGTTGCCGAGAAATTTGTCGATGCCGATGCGGTAGAGCTCAATGCCGCGCTTGAGGGAGCGACGGGTGATGGAGGCGCTTTGGTAGGTGTAGGTGTCGCTGGTGGCTCCGGAGAGTTCTTGAAGCTGTTGGAGTATGGCGAGGCCGTGGACCATCTTGTCGATGGTGTAGGGGCTGAGGAGGTTGTAGTTGATTTGGTCGAGACGCTGCTGGGGGTGGCGCTTGTCGCGCTTGGGCCATTTCTGGGCGTCGCGTATGGTGCCGACGGAGCGGAGGTTGATGCCGGGGACGATGTAGGTCTCGCCGTTTTTCTCGATGAGGTAGGAGAAGGGCATCTGGGAGGTGTCGGGGTTTTTGGTGTGACGCCCCATGACGAGGGAGAAGGCTCCGATGCGGGCAGGCCACAGGATGTAGGAGTCTGAGGTGGTCTTGGCTCCGCGCTCCATGGAGCCTTGGTGTATGGGGCCGAGCTTGTACATGTGGTTGCTCTGGTTGCTGCCTGAGCCTGCGTTCATGAAGCTGAACATGCCGGCGATGAGGAGGGTGCTCTTGTGGTGGGTGACGGTGAAGGGGCCTGCGAAGATGGAGCAGGCTTCGCCGTTTTCTTCCTGACAGTTGCTGAAGAAGAGGCTGTCGGTGGCGGAGTAGGTGTGACCCATGGTGCAGCATTGGCCTACGTAGACGCGGGTGAGCATGGTGCCGTCGGTGATGCTCGTGCCGTCTTGTATGATGAAGTCGTCGATCATGACTCCGCTGCCGATGTAGATGGGGCTCTCTTGGCGGCTCATGAGGGAGCCGTTGCTGAGGCGTGAGGCGCCTTCGATGCGGCAGTGGGGGCCTACGTAGACGTTGCGTATGATGTGGGCGTCGATGATGGTGCTGTGGGGGGAGATGTGGCCGCGGTCGCTGGTGCGGCGGGCGGTGTGGGCGAGGGCCATCTGTCTGAGTCGCTCGATGAGGCGGGGACGGTGGCGGTACATGGCTGCCATGTAGGCTTCGTGGGCTGTGAGCTGGTCGTGGATGGTGACTTCGCGTCCGCCGGTCTCGTTGAGGACGGAGACTTCGACTCCGTTGCCGAAGCTGCTGGGGCCGTCGACCATGATGGTGTCGACGTTTTCGATGAAGCTGTCGTGGCCGATGTCGTAGTTGGCGATGTAGTTCTTGATGTTTTCGATGCAGCAGTCGTTGCCGACGTCGACGTTGTGGAGGAGGGCTCGGTAGATGCCGCTGTGTTTCTTCATGCCTCCGGGCATGTCGAAGTCGCGTGTGAAGCTGCCGATGTGGCAGATGCCGGAGAAACGTACTTGGCGTATGTATTTGAGGTTGGTCTCGGGGGCGATGTGTATCTGGCTCCAGTCGTCGCAGCTGCAACCTTGGCTTTCGAGGCGTGCGATTTGTTGGATATTGAGGCTCATAGTGGGTCTGTCGTGTTTGGTTGTTCTGTATCGGGTGTAAAGGTAGATAAATTTTGTGAGATTATGTGGTGCTGTGGTGTGTTTTTTGCTTTTTTATTTGTTTTTTTGCTGACTTATTCGTAACTTCGCAGCGGAAAATATTTCACTATGAGCGTGAAGATTAAGGAAGTGATTGCTGCCCTTGAGAATTTTGCGCCTCTGCCGCTGCAGGAGAGCTATGATAATGCTGGCTTGCAGATTGGGCTGACGGAGGCGGAGGTTTCAGGGGCTTTGTTGTGTCTTGATGTGACGGAGGATGTGGTGCGCGAGGCTGTGGACTTGGGCTGCAACTTGATCGTGAGCCATCACCCTGTGTTGTTCAGACCGTTGAGACGTGTGTGTGATGAGACGCTGGTGCAGAGGGTGGTGCGTCTGGCTATCCAGAATGATGTGGCCATCTATAGTGCGCATACTAACCTCGATAAGGCTGAGGATGGGGTGAACTATAAGATGGCTGAGAAGCTGGGGCTTATTGATGTGGTGCCTTCGGGGAAGAGTGGGGGTGTTGTGGGCTATCTTCCTGCTGAGATGGACGCGCGTCTGTTTCTGGAGCATGTCAAGTCGGTGTTCCGCGTGGATTGCTTGGCTCACAATGAGCTGCTGGAGCGTCCGGTGCAGAGTGTGTGCTTGTGTGGCGGGGCGGGGGCGTTTGTGCTGGAAGAGGCGCTGGAGCAGGAGGCTGATGCTTTTCTGACGGGGGAGATGGGGTATCATGATTTCTTCGGACTTGAGCAGAGGGTGCAGATCGGGGTGCTCGGACACTGGGAGAGTGAGCAGTATACTGTGGAACTGCTGAGGGATAAGATGCAGGATTGGTTTCCGCATTTGCCGGTCTATATGACGGAGGTGGTGACGAATCCTGTGAGGTATCTGATTTAACTTTACATATTATATATATATATACAGAAAATGGCTAAAGCAAAAGATCCATCAGAATTGAGTGTGGAGGAGAAGTTGACGAACCTCTACGAATTGCAGAAACTCGTGACGGAGATTGACCGTATCAAGACGGTGCGTGGCGAGTTGCCTCTTGAGGTGAAGGACCTCGAGGACGAAATCGCTGGTCTGGAGACTCGTATCGAGAAGATTAATGAGTCTATCGAGGCTACGAAGCGTGAGATTGTTGATCGTGGGGCTGTCATCGAGAAGAATAAGTTGGACATGGAGCGGTTTGAGACGCAGATGAAGAATGTGCGCAACAATCGTGAGTATGACAATTTCTTGAAGCAGATTGAGTTCCTGCGTTTGGACAATGAGTTGAATACTAAAAAGATTAGCGAGGCTAAGGCGTCTTTGGCCAGTCGTGAGGATGATCATCTGGAGAGCAGCCGTAGGATTGCCGACCGCCGTACTGATCTTGAGATTAAGCGTGCGGAGCTTGAGGAGATTGTCAATGAGACTAAGGCTGAGGAGGAGAAGCTCAAGGAGAAGGCGCACAGTGTGGAGCTTTCGATTGAGCCTCGTTTGCTGAGTGCGTTCAAGCGTATTCGCAAGAATTCACGCAATGGCCTGGCTGTGGTCTATGTGCAGCGTGATGCGTGTGGTGGTTGCTTCAACAAGGTTCCGCCTCAGCGTCAGCTCGATATCCGTATGCGCAAGAAGATTATCGTCTGTGAGTATTGCGGCCGTATCCTCGTGGATCCTGAGCTTGCTGGTGTGCAGACTGTGCAGAAGGTTGCTGAGGATAAGGGACGTAAGCGCAGAGTGGCAAGAAGGCGCGAGGAGTGATTTGAGTCTTCTTCTGACTTTTGGACTAAAGGTCTGCAAAGCGTGGTATTTCGTCGAGGAATGCCACGCTTTTGTCTGTGTCGATGTGGGCGCAGTAGTGGCTCATGCCGTTGCTTATGATGAGGTATGGTACTCGGAGGGTGGCGTTGTAGCGGGTAATCTGGTCAAAGGTGGCTTGGCTGATGCTGATGTGTGGGGCTTTAAACTCGAGTATGACGAGTGGCTTGGCTTTGTGGTCGTAGACGATGGCGTCGCAGCGACGCTGCATGCTGCCGAGCCGGAGCGACACTTCGTGGGCGAGGCGTGCCCGGGGATAGCCGAGGTGCTCGACCAGCCAGTGTGTGAATTGCTGCCTCACCCACTCTTCGGGCGTGAGTGTTATCCACTTTAGCCTGATGTGGTCCCAGACTTGTATCTTGCCTTGGGCTTTGCGTAGTCTGAGGTCGGTGTGGGGTAGGTTGAGACTAAGCATATATGGTGTGGTTTTGGCGGGGTTTGTCAAGAAAACGGGGATTGTCTTTTGTATTTAGCATACTTATTTGTACTTTTGTATGTGCAAAGATATAAAATAAGAATGTAAAACTGACTCTGAATGGCGGCAAAATTAGCTACAACCTATGATGATATCGTACGCGATGTCAAGGCGGGCAGTATCGCGCCTGTATATGTGCTTATGGGCGAGGAGGGTTACTATATAGACAAGCTTGAGGCTCTTATCACTCAGAGTGTGATGCCTGAGTCTAACAGGGATTTTGACATGGAGCTGCTCTATGGTGGCGATGTTGACGCGCTGAGGGTGGCGGATAGTTGCAGGCAGTATCCTATGCTGGGCGATAAACGCCTGGTGGTGGTGAGGGAGTTTCAGCAGATGAAGTCGTCGCAGGACGCGCTTGCGGCGTATGTCAAGCACCCTTCGCCTACGACGGTGCTCGTGGTGTGCTGCAAGAACGGTTCTATTGATCGGCGCAAGGGGCTGGGCAAGGCTCTCTCTGGCAATGCTGTGGTCTTTGAGAGCAAGAAAGTTTATGACACGGCGTTGCCTGGGTTTATTCGCGGCTATGTTAAGGCTGCAAAGAAGGAAGTTGACGAGCAGGCTATACAGATGCTTGTCGAGCATGTGGGGGCAAACCTTAGCAGAATGTCGGGCGAGTTGGACAAGTTGCTCATAGCTCTGCCCGAGGGGGAGAGTAGGGTCACGGCGGCTCTCGTTGAGGCTCAAACTGGGGTGTCGAAAGAATTTAATAATTTCGAACTGATTGCTGCGCTTTCGCGAAAATCAAAACCTCAGGTGCTCAAGATAGTGAAATATTATAACAGCAATCCGAGGTCGTTTGCCTTGCAGCCGACGCTCTCTATGATGTTCTCTTTCTTCGCTGATGTGATGCTGGCTTTTTATAGCCCTGAGAAATCGGAGCGTGGCATAGCGCAGTGGCTGGGGCAGCCTGACTGGAAAGTGAAGCGTGAGATACTCCCTGCAATGAAATGCTACACGGGACGTCAGGTCATGAACATACTTGCATGGATACGCGAATGCGACGGAGCGAGCAAAGGGGTGGGAGGGTGTAAATCTCAGCCGGGAGAGCTGCTCTTGGAGTTGGTCTGCCGTATTCTTCAGTAGGTTTTTTGGCACTCGAAGCTTGTAAAGCTCCCTTTCAGGGGGCTTTTTTTGTGTAGATTGGTCGTGGGGGAAGTATGGATTTTTGTAGGTAAGTTTTCTATTTATCAGATAGTTATACCTGTTTTGCGCTTCGTGAGAATCGCGTTTTTGCTCCGAGTCGGGCAAATGTACGCGCCAATGATATTCTGACATTTTTCGCGGGTGAAAATGCGTCTAAAATTTAAGATTAACAAATCGCAACACTATCTTTGTGAAGACGTTTTGTGGTTTTGATTTGGATATACAAACGCAAATTCAAATAAACAAATACGAATAGGCGAATAAGTGGAGGGGTTACAGAGTTGAATTTGAAAAGGTAATTTACAAAGTGAGGGTATCGCATAACATACATGCATAAAATACGTCGGTTTAATAGGGTGTACTAACAAGGTGAAAGCCAATTCTATCACACTAAAGTTTAGAGTAAATAGTGGCTAATAGGTCCGATTTTATGCATAGTAGGGGATAATGATGGGTATAAGGCTGTCATGAGGGGTATTTGAGCTCTTAGAGTGCTGGAAACCCAATGGATTAGGTCTCTCGACTTGGAGTGAGTTACTTAAAGTCTGAATTTGCTGTTTTATATTTCAGTACACAAGTGTGAATTTGCAAACGTAAAGAGGTTTGAAAACGCAAAGATTTGAGGTTGCAAACATGAATTTGCGATTCTGATTTGAGTTTACGCTCTAAAAGTTTGCAAATACGAACATTTTTGTGTACCTTTGCGTAGGTATTAGGAAATCCGAATTCTAACTGTCAGACTCGTTTTTATACAAAAATTATGAGGAATCGTATCCGCCAGATCATGGAAGACAAGGGCATGAGCCAAAAAAACTTTGCCAACGAGCTTTGCATAGCCGAAGCGACTTTATCGGGAATTTTCAACGGACGCACTCGCCCTACCAACCAGACCGTACAGGCTATTCACGAGCGCTTCCCCGAGGTCAACATTTCATGGTTGATGTTTGACGAGGGTCAGCCTTATATAGATTCGCCTGACTCGAAATCTCCGGGAGACGTGTCTGCCGCTGCTCCCGAGCAGTCCTCTGCTGATGCCTCGCTTGTCTCTGCGGAGACTGGAGGAGCGGCGTCTGGACAGATGGACTTGTTTGCCGATCAGGAGGCTTTTGCGCCCTCGCGGGTAGACGACGCGGGCGTGCGTACGTTGCGTTCCAAGACTCAAAGTTTCGGACAGGGTAAGGATCTCCAAATGGCTCCTCAGCTTCAGATAGTAGAGAAATATATTGACAAACCGCAAAGAAAGATAGTTGAAATCCGTGTGTTTTTTGACGACGGAACCTACGAATCGTTCTCAAAATAGCACCGTAAAGGGTGCTTTTTTTGTTTCTTTTTCGTATCTTTACGCTGAGAAACCTTATATAATTAATGTGTAATTCGATTTAAAACACCCATAGAATGGCACTAAGAAAGCATATTCTCGACCTAAAAGTGGTCAGAAAACAAGTACTCGGTGGCAATTTCGTGCTCCTGGTCTGTACGGACGAGCAGGCAGCCTTGCCTCCGATGATGCCTGGTCAGTTTGCCCAATTGCGTGTGGACGGCAGCAAGGATACCTATCTGCGTCGCCCCATCAGCATACATGACCTTGATGTCGCTGGCAATGAAATCTCCTTTCTCATACAGCTCGTAGGCGAGGGGTCTAAAGCTCTCGGACGATTGGAGCAGGGCGATACGCTCAATGCTCTCCTTCCCTTGGGCAATGGCTTTTCCATGCCCCGTCAGCCCGAGAGCAGACATCTCCTCGTCGGAGGTGGGGTAGGCACGGCTCCGCTGCTTTATCTGGGTCGCGAGATGCTCAGGTTTGGGGCGAAACCCACGTTTCTCCTCGGAGCGCGTTCGGCGTCGTTCTTGCTGCGCATCGAGGAGTTTGAGGCTCTCGGTGATGTCTACGTCACGACCGAAGACGGCACGCGCGGAGAGAAGGGTTTCGTGACACAGCATTCCGTCCTCGCCAAGGAGCATTTTGACCGTATCAGCGTATGCGGACCATCGCCGATGATGAAGGCCGTGGCTCGCTATGCCAAGGAGACTGGGACGCCTTGTGAGGTGTCGCTCGAAAACATGATGGCATGCGGCCTGGGAGCTTGTCTGTGTTGCGTAGAGAAGACGGTCAAGGGCAACGTCTGCGTGTGTACCGAAGGCCCGGTATTTGATGTGAACGAACTCGAATGGTAAGTGTTATCCTCCCTCATAACATCATAACAACAATATGGCAATTCTCAAGACTAATATAGGGGCTCTGCAACTTAAGAACCCCGTCATGACAGCGAGTGGTACGTTTGGCTATGGAATAGAGTTTGAAGACCTCGTAGACCTGACACGTATAGGTGGAATCATAGTCAAGGGCACCACGTTTAATCCCCGTCAGGGCAACGATTACCCACGCATGGCTGAGACAGCATCGGGCATGATGAACTGTGTGGGGCTGCAAAACAAGGGCGTGCGCTACTTCTGCGAGACGATTTACCCCAAGATACGTCGTATCGACACCGAGATGATAGTCAACGTATCGGGTTCAAGTCCCGAAGATTATGCCCGCTGTGCCGAGTGTATAGATTCGCTTGATGACATTCACGCCATTGAGCTCAACATATCCTGCCCCAACGTACACGACGGAGGCATGGCTTTTGGCGTCAGCACCGAAGGCGCTGCGAGTGTGGTCAAGGCTGTCCGCAAGGCTTACTCCAAGACGTTGATAGTGAAACTCTCGCCCAACGTCACCGACATCTGCTCTATTGCCAAGGCCGTCGAGGCTGAGGGCGCAGACTCCGTGAGTCTCATAAACACGCTCATGGGCACGGCTATCGACATCGAGAAGCGCAAGCGTGTGCTCTCTATCGGTACGGGAGGTCTGAGCGGTCCCTGCGTCAAACCCGTAGCCTTGCGTATGGTATATCAGGTGGCCAGAGCCGTAAGCATCCCCGTCATAGGTCTGGGCGGCATAAGCAGCGCACGGGATGCCTTGGAGTTTATCATGGCTGGCGCCAGTGCCATAGAGATTGGCACGGCCAACTTCCTTGACCCGCAGATTACCGTCAAAGTGGTTGACGGTATCAACGAGTGGCTCGACAGTCATGGCATATCAGACATCAGTGAGATAGTCGGAGTAGCCGAATGAGCCATGACCGTATACAGAGGCAATTTCGTGTGGACTGCCACTCCAGAGCGGTTCGAAAGCCTTGAGCAGGGATACGTAGCTGTCGACAGCTCGGGCGTGATATGCCACGTGGGCAGACTCATGCCTGAGGGTTGCGACGCGTCGGAGGTGGTCGACCTGTGCTGCCACGATGGAGAGTTTGTCATACCTGCCATGAACGACCTTCACGTCCACGCTCCGCAGTACCGCAATCAGGGTATGGCTCTCGATCTGGAGTTGTTGCCATGGCTCAATACTTACACCTTTCCCGAGGAACAGCGTTTTGCCGATGTCAGCTATGCCGCAGAGGTCTACACACGGTTTGTACACGACCTGTGGAAGCATGGCACCATGCGCGCAGCCATATTTGCCACTATCCACCCCGAGGCTACCAAGATGCTTGCCACATTGTTTGACAAGGCTGGTATGGGAGCGTATATAGGCCTCGTGGGCATGGATCGCAATTGCCCCGATGCGTTGCAAAACGACCCGCAGACCATTGAGGCAGACATCACCGGGCTTATGCGCCATACCGAGCCTATGCCTCGCGTCTCGGTCATCGTCACTCCCCGCTTCGTTCCAGCCTGTACGCCAGCGATGCTCACAGCTCTTGGCAAGGTGGCATGTCGCCACCATCTGCCCGTGCAGTCCCACCTCAGCGAAAATACACAAGAGATAGCCTGGGTAGCCCGACTCGAGCCTGACTGTCCGTCCTATGCCCACGCCTACGACAAATATGGGCTCTTGGGGCAGAGCCCTACTCTCATGGCACACTGTTGTTACAGCCAAGGGGTGGAATTGGAACTGCTCGCAGAGCGCGGAGTCACCATAGTGCATTGCCCCACATCAAACGCCAATCTGGGCTCAGGCATAGCCCCCATACGAGAGTTTCTTGACCGTGGTATACGGGTAGCTCTCGGCAGCGACGTGTCGGGAGGGCATCAGCTCAGTATGTTTAGGGTCATGCAGTATGCCGTGCAGATGAGCAAGCTGAAATGGACCTTCACAGACAAGCGCCTGCGCTATCTCACACTCAGCGAAGCATTTCACGCTGCCACAAAGGCTGGAGGCGCATTTTTTGGCAAAATAGGCAGTTTTGAGCCAGGCTACGCCTTTGATGCCCTCGTCATCGACGACACGGCTCTCAGCGGCTGGGACAGGCACTACACCATACTCCAACGTCTGGAGCGTTGCGTATATCTCGCCGACGACAGGCATATAGTCCGGCGCTACTGCCAGGGTAGGGAAATCCCAAGCCCTCAGGCTTAAAATACTATCGTCTCAGGGTTCACCTCAATTACCTTGCGTCCGTCTGGGCATGCTATGAGGGTAAAGCCCTCACGCTTGGCGCGAGCCACGAGACGTTTCTGAGCCAGAATGATGCCATTGTCGATAGTGCGCATCAAGTGGCGCATCTCGCTGTCAGACGAAAAATCCTTCTTACTCATTTGAACCATCTTTAATGTCAAACGTGGCAGGCTCGGAGTATTCCTTCTGCATTTCCATAAAACGCTGTGCGTCAATAATCTCGGTGTGGACGTCCTCAGGCTTGCTGCCATTACGCCAACCGCTCGCTATTCGGAAAGTCGGGCAGGTATTGTTGTCATAAAGAGACCAGAAATCCACCACAGGCATGTAGAGCTGGAAGAAGTTTTTCAGCCCTGCTTCATATCTGCGGTAAATGACATCGAGAGGTATGTTGTGACCGCCCTGACTGACACGTCTCGCCACGCGCTGCACCGCCTGTTCTGGAGTAGGCAACGAGAAGAACAGTAGCGTGACACGATAACCCACAGACTGCGCCTTTTTGATGAGCTTCACGTACGAACGTGTCGCTAACGTAGTCTCGAAGGCAAAGTCTGCCCCCTCCTTCATGAGTGTTATCACACGCTCAATCATCAGCCTTCCCGCCTGTATTGCCACAGATTCGGGGTTGAAGGGCGACAAGCCACGAGCAATCTCGTCAGCGTTTACAAACTCGCGGCACCCGAGCATCTCGGGCAAAACAGTATAGCTGGCCGTAGTCTTGCCAGCACCGTTGCAACCGGCTATGATGTAAAGGTTCTTCATCTTAGAAAACAGATTTTACAAAAGGTCAGGTCTGAGACGCTTGGTCCTCGCCAAGGACTGCTCCAACTCCCACTCCCTAATCTTGGCATCGTGACCCGAGAGCAGAATCTCTGGCACTTCGCCCCAGCTCCTGCCCCTCACATCGATATACTCCTTGGGGCGCGTGTATACGGGAGCCGCGAGCAGATTGTCTTGAAAAGAGTCAGACAGCGCAGACTGCTCATCGCCAATCACACCGGGTATGATGCGCACGATAGCGTCTGTCATCACCGCAGCAGCCAATTCGCCTCCAGTCAGCACGAAATCTCCGATACTGACCTCTTTGGTGATAAGCTGTTCGCGCACACGATAGTCAATCCCCTTGTAGTGACCGCAAAGTATGATGATATTCTCCTTGAGTGAGAGCTCGTTGGCCATGGGCTGGTCAAACTGCTCACCATCAGGAGTCGTAAAGATGACCTCATCATAGTGACGCTCGCTCATGAGTTGCGAAATGCACCTGTCAATCGGTTCGCACTGCATCACCATACCAGCAAATCCTCCAAAAGGATAGTCGTCAACACGCCTCCACTTGTTGGTAGTATAATCGCGCAGATTGTGGACATGAATCTCCACGAGCCCTTTCTTTTGGCCTCGTCCGACGATGCTCTCCGTAGTGAAATTGTGAAGCAGTTCGGGTATGACTGTAATAATATCAATTCTCATATCAAGGGACAAAGTTACGAATAAGCGAGCACAATTCCAAATAAAAACTTGTTTTTGATTGGGA
>CALZJL010000022.1 GCA_945787625.1 uncultured Prevotellaceae bacterium | reverse complement strand
TCGTTGTGTATAGGCTCTATCTATGTAGATGCTGAGACTGACCATTTCCGTCTGGGGAAGATTGGCTGGTTTCTGCTCTCCGACGAGGCGACACGGGCAAATATAGCTTTCAACCATGATGTAAACTATGAGGGGTGGTTCCATCTGGAGGAATCGCTGGCTGAGGGGAAACCTGTGGGGCTGAGGCATTTTGGCTCGTGGCCTACGATATATGAGGGACTGAGCAGTCTGCCTCCTAAGGTTCAGGAGAGCTGGTTCGGTTTTGATCATTTCTATAGCGATCATTCCTTCCCGGAGGCTCTCAAGATAGTCTTTGACGAATGTGGAGTGCGTACTCTATATGATGTGGGTGGCAACACGGGTAAGTGGGCACTGCAGTGTGTGGCTCACAACAAGGAGGCGAGGGTCACTATCCTTGATTTGCCGCAGCAGATAGCTATGATGCAGGAGAACATACGCGGACGCGAGGGAGCTGAGCGTATCAGCGGATATGGTATTAATCTGCTTGACGAGTCGCAGGCTTTCCCTGAGAGTGGGGAGCGACTTGATGCTATATGGATGAGCCAGTTCCTGGATTGTTTCAGCATGGACGAGATGACGAGCATCTTGCGCAGGGCGGCTGGGGCGATGCAGAGCGACACTCGTATCTTTATCATGGAGACTCTTTGGGACAGGCAGAAGTTTGACACGGCTGCATTCTGCCTCACGATGACGAGTCTTTACTTCACGGCTCTTGCCAATGGTAACAGCAAGATGTATAATACTGAGGATATGGAGACCGTAATTGCTGCTGCTGGGCTTGAAATAGAAAAGATATACGACCATTTAGGTCAAGGACACTCTATTCTGGTGGTGAAGAGAAGGGCTTAGTTGTTTGTGTTGTTTAGTTATTTAGTTGTTTAGTTGGCTTCGCCTTCGTTTCCTACGCTCGGCAGAGCAAGCAAGCTTTCTCTGCTCTCGCTTATCGGAAACGTTGGTTCTAACGACTATCCGCAATCAGAAGGCAAAACAAACAACCGAACAACTGAAGACCCAACCAAACAACCAAACAACCAAAGACCCAACCAAACAACCAAATAACCAAATAACAAAACAACAAAAAATGACCGACAGGCAGTGGGCTGGAACAACTTACGGAAACGACTGGATGCACAGATGGCTTGTGCGTCTGCTGCGTGTAGTACCTCTCGGTCTGATGTATTGGTTCGTGGCAATTGTAATCATGCCGGTCACGTTTGCCGTCAACCCTAATCGCAAGTATATATACACTTTTTACCGCAGACGTTTGGGTAAAGGCCGTTTGGGGGCTGCGTGGATGGCATACCGCAACTTTTGCATGTTCGCACAGGTGGTCATCGACAAGTTTGCGATATATGCTGGCAGGCATTTCGATATTGAGGTTGAGGGATTTGAACATTATAAACGACTTGCCACACGCAACGAGGGTTTTATCCAATTGGCTGCCCATGTCGGAAATTATGAGATAGCGGGCTTTACGCTCAAAGCTAAGAAGCGTATCAATGCGCTTGTATATTATGGGGAGAAGGAGTCGGTCATGCGTAGCCGGGGGATGGTGTTTGACCAGATGAATATAGGTATGATACCTATAGGGCAGGGCATGGACTATGTGTTTGAGATTGCATCGGCTCTGAGTAGGGGCGAGATAGTCAGTATTGTGGCTGACAGAGCCCTTGACACATCGTCCAAGACGGTGTCTGTGAAGCTGTTTGACAAGGACGCGAGTCTTCCCGTGGGGCCTTTCTCGATAGCGGCGGCGCAGGGCTTGGACGTGTTGATGATAACGGTAATGAAAACGAAACGGAAGAAATACAAGATATATGTCACTCCGCTCGACTTCGACAAATCTGCAAGGCGTGCCGAACGTCAGGAGCAGATAGCCTTGCTGTATTCGCGCGAACTTGAGCGACGGGTGCGAGAGTACCCTCTGCAGTGGTATAATTATTTTGATTTCTGGAACGATTTCGTTAAGCCATAAGACCAAAGAGAGCTTGCTCGCTTTGGCTTGGCGAGAAATCGCACTTTTAAGAACGATTATAAAGACTCAACTCACAATGCCGATACAAATTGATTATAGTTGTCCTGATGATGCCTTCGTACAAGGCATAGATGTGCTGACCTTGCTGCCACATCGCTCACCTTTCGTGATGGTGGGGCGTATGGAGCATTTTGACATGCAGAGTTGTACGTCGTCGTTTATCGTCTCGGCTGACAACGCTATGGTCTGGCATGGGGCTTTGTCGGAGACGGGAATGCTTGAGAATGTGGCTCAGACTTGTGCGCTGAGGATAGGGTACTTAAACCGATATATATATAGCAGGGAGGTGCGTCCAGGATATATCGGAGCCATAGATCGTGTCGCTGTACACTCTCTGCCAAGGGTGGGAGAGAGGATTGAGACTAAGGTCGAAGTACTTGCCGAGTTGTCGGGCTATATCATGGTACATGCTTCGGTCGGGACTGATGACCGTGTTCTGCTTGAGGCAGATGTGAGGCTTGCAGTTTAAGAAAGATGGTATATTAAATAGTATGGCATACGTCCTGTCTACTAACATAGTTTCGCCTCTTGGTTTTACAACGGAGGAAAACGTCATGGCACTCTATGAGGGAAGGTCTTCTCTCAGACGCTACGATGGGCTTTGGCGTTTGCCTGAGGCTTTTGTGGCATCGCTGTTTACCGATGAGCAGCGAGCTGCATTGCAACGCGATGGGTATACTCTCTTTGAGTCAATCTGCATAGAGTCTGCCAGACGAGCTCTCTCTGAGACGGATTTTGACATAGGTGCTTCCAACGTATTGCTCATACTCAGCAGTACAAAGGCTAATGCTCCTGATGGGCTTGGCTCTCCTACATACCGACACCCTGGAGAGGCGGCGCAACGTATAGCAGAGGCTTTGGAAATCACTACTACTCCCATAGTCGTATGCAATGCCTGCATATCGGGAGTCAATGCTCAAATCCTTGCTGAGCGGATGTTGCGGGGTGGGGAGTACGAATATGCTATAGTGGTGGGTGCCGATGTGCAGAGCGACTTCATAGTGTCCGGCTTCCAGTCTTTGAAATCAGTATCAACCCAGTCGTGTCGGCCATTCGATATCGAACGCAATGGTCTTAATTTGGGAGAATGTGCTGCTACGATGATTCTTTCGGCCTCTCGTCAGGGGCAGTGGAGCATAGTCAGCGGTGCGATACGCAATGATGCCATACATATCACCAATCCGTCACCACAAGGTGAGGGTTGTATGCAGGCAATCAATGAGTCTCTCTCTCTCGGACATGGGCAGCGAGACTCGCTCGCGTGCATCAACGTGCATGGCACGGCTACGATGTATAATGACCAGATGGAGTCAAAGGCCGTACAGCGAGCTGGACTTGGTGAAATACCAGCGTTCGGTATCAAGGGCTATTATGGGCATACTATGGGGGCGGCAGGGGTGCTTGAAACTATTGTTACGCTCTATGCAGTCGGGCTTGGCCGGATACCGGCTACACGGGGGTATGCAGAGCGTGGAGTAAGCGGTAGGATAAACATCTCGGGTACGGAACAATCTGTCTGCGGCGACTCGTTTCTCAAGATAATATCTGGCTTTGGCGGCTGTAATGCGGCTGTATTATATACTATGCAGGCTCGTGATTCCAGATTGGACCAGCCTAAATCAGACTATCAAATAGTCAACCGTGTGACTCTTAGCAGTCTTGACGGTCAGAGCCTGACTGCGTTGTATCGCAGGTTGGCGTTGAATTACCCCAAGTTCTTCAAGATGGACGGCTTGAGCAAACTCGCGTTCGTGGCTTCCGAGATGCTGGGCGAGGACTTTGATGCGGTGACTCTGTTCAATCGCACGTCGTCAGTAGCGAGCGATATCAGACACGCCGGACTTATTGCTGACAGGGCGGAGTTCTATCCGAGTCCGTCGGTATTCATATATACTTTGCCCAATATCGCTACGGGCGAGATAGCTATACGCCGTGCGAAGCATGGTGAGACGTCGTTCTACATTCTTCCCGGCAAGAATACTCAGGTGATGCACCAGGTCGTCAAAGCTACCTTCGCTGACCCCTCGATTGACAGGCTTTTGACTGGTTGGGTGGATTTCCAGGACGAGACTCACTGGGAGGCTGATATTTTTATTGCACAAAGGAATAATAATTAAAAATAACAAACTACGAATATATGGAACAGTTAATTGACACACTCAAATCTCAAATTATCTCTGCTCTCAACCTTGAGGATATGAGTATAGAAGACATCGATACCGATGCTCCTCTGTTTGGCGAGGAAGGACTTGGTCTGGACTCAATCGACATTCTCGAACTTATTGTGTTGCTCGAACGCAATTATGGCATACGACTTGCCAATCCAGCCGAGGGCAAGGAAGTATTCAAGAGCATACGAACCATAGCTCAATACGTAGAGAAGAACAGGAAGAAGTGAAATTGGTTGTTTAGCAACTACAGAACCAAACAACAAAAGACCCAAACAGTGCCCAACATAGTAATCACAGGATACGGTATAGTATCAGCCATAGGTAACGATGCCGAGAGTGTGCTTGACGCATTGCGGTCCAAGCGTTCGGGGATAGGCAAGATGGAGTATCTCGCATCGGTTCATAACGAACTCCCTGTCGGAGAGGTAAAGCTCTCTAATCAGGAGATGAAGGAGATGCTCGGGGTGCCGCAAGATAGTGTGTTGAGTCGTACCATACTCTTGGGGGCTTTGGCGGCGCGTCAGGCCATAGCTCACTCGGGACTCAGACTTGACGGTGAGGTACGTCGCATAGCGTTTATCTCTGGTACTACGGTGGGAGGTATGGACGTGACTGAACGGTACTTTGAGCAGATGATGAGCGATGATCGTGCTCTGTCTCTCTTTGCCCAGCACGACAGTGGTGCTTCAACTGTCGAGTCTGCTCGTCTTGCTGGTGTGACGGACGCCCAAACCACTACGGTATCTACTGCGTGTTCATCTGCACTCAACGCCATAATCCTTGCGTCGGAGATGCTCAAGAATGATGAGGCTGACATCGTCGTAGCGGGTGGGGCTGAGGCTCTCTCTCTATTCCATCTCAATGGTTTCAACACGCTCATGATACTCGACAGGGAGCGATGCCGCCCCTTTGATGCTTCACGGGCTGGGCTGAATCTTGGCGAAGGGGCTGCTTATCTCGTACTCGAACGCGAGCGAGATGCCCGCGAGCGTCGGGCTGAGATTCACGCCTACATATCTGGATATGCCAATGCCTGCGATGCTTTTCATCAGACTGCTACATCTGATGATGGTGAGGGTGCATACCTCTCAATGTCGTCTGCACTGGCTATGGCGGGCTTGCAGGCTTCAGATATACGATATGTCAATGCTCATGGTACTGGGACTCCCAACAATGATGCCAGCGAGAGTCAGGCTCTGAGGCGTATCTTCGGGGAATGTATGCCTCATGTGTCGAGCACAAAGTCATATACGGGGCATACTACGTCTGCCTCAGGCTCTATCGAGGTGGTTATATCTCTTCTGGCGATGAAGCATGGGTTTGTTCCTGCTTCGCTCGGGTGGCTCAATCCTGCAGATGGCCTAATCATACCTTCGCAGGGGGCTGAGGGGGTGGGGCTCACGCACGTGCTGTGCAACTCATTTGGCTTCGGCGGCAACGATTCCTCGCTGATTCTGTCTGAGAGTGCACCTGAGGAGGGCTCTTCTCGCTCTGTCGCGTCGCCTCGTGTCGTAGTGGCTGCCGAGTATGTCATAGACGACGCCGAACAGCTCAAACAGTCGCGCAAGTGGATCTCGCCTATGGAGGGACGGCGCATGGGCAAACTGCTGAAATCGGCGATAGTCTCTTCGCTTGAAGCCCTCGAACAGGCAGGTCTGCAGTGTCCTGATGCTATCGTTACGGCTACGAGATACGGAATGCTCGATGTCAGCGTGCGTTTCCTCCACGACATGAACCGGGGCGGTGAGGAGCAGCTGAGTCCGACTCTCTTCATGCAAAGTACACACAACACCATTAGCAGTACGATAGCTATACGCACACATTGTCATGGCTACAACATAACGTATTCGCACGGCGAGGAGTCGATGGACTGGGCTATGCGCGATGCACGCCGGCTTATTCAGACTGGGCGAGCCAAGACTGTCCTCGTAGGACTACATGATGAGGCTACTCCTGAGGTCAACGACATACTATGCCGTATGGGCAGAGAACCATTGCCTGAGCTATACTCTCGTGTATTGGTGCTCAAAGCTGGAGAAACGTCATGAGGCTGATATTGTTGGCGGTAATGCAAAGCTGTCTGCTCGCCATGGGGCAGGTTATGCTGAAACTTGCGCTTCAGCGTATGCCTACGCCTGCTGCTACGTGGCAATGCGTGCGTGAGATACTCACAAATTGGCAGTTCGCAGCCTGTGGGGTATGTTACCTGTCGGCCAGCCTGTTGTGGATGTACATCGTCAAGTACTACCCTCTGAGTCAGTCATATCCCATGGTGTCGCTCAGTTTCGTGTTCGGCATGATAGCAGCCATGCTTGTCTTTCATGAGAGCATCGATGCTGGCAAGTGGCTTGGAGTGGTGCTTATAATCTTAGGATGCATACTGATAGCAAGATGAAACACCTGATACTCATACTTCTGATTCTGAATCTATTCACACCTGTGGTCTGCGCTCAAAACGATGCTGTCATCATCGGGCAGGTGGCTAAGGCTTCAGCCCAGACCCGGAGCTTGACGTGCGATTTCGTGCAGACGAGACATAATAGTCTGATGTCAGCTCCTGTCGTATCGACAGGTCGTATGGCATACGAGCGTCCGTCGCGCTTGCGCTGGGGGTATGTCACCCCGAAAGAGCTTGTCTTTATCATGAATGCGGGCAAGGCGTACATCAAAAAGGACGGGCACAAGACTCTGCTTGATGCTGCCCGCAGCAAGGCGTTTCGCAAGATATCTACCCTCATCATGAGCTGCGTCACTGGGCAGGGACTCACTGACGACAAGACATTCTGCGTCGGGGTCAAGCAAGAAAGCGACAGATACGTACTGACGCTGACACCTCGTCAGAAAGACCTCCAGCGTATGTATCGCAGCATAACACTGCACTACAATATCAGACAACAGCTTGTGGACAGGGTGGAGATGCTGGAGAAGAATGGCGACGTGACCCGAATAGAAATGAATAACATCGTTACGAATGCAACAATCCAACCCGATACATTCTGAAGCTCTGTCTACCAGGCTGGCTCTGCGCAGTAGGGGGATATGTGTTATCATACCTACGTACAACAATGTGGGGACGATAGCTGATGTCGTCTCCCGGTGTCAGCAGTATTGTGCGGATGTAATAGTCATCAATGATGGTAGCAACGATGGTACCGAGCTGATTCTGCGTCGGCTCACTGACATTACGCTCGTAGACTCTGATCGTAACTGTGGAAAGGGGGGAGCCTTGCGCCGAGGTTTTGCCAAGGCTAAAGAAATGGGTTTTGCATACGCTATTACGCTCGATGCCGACGGACAGCATTATCCCGAGGACATACCGCTGTTTCTTGCAGCGAATCGTCGTCATCCTGGGGCAATCATTATGGGGCAACGACAGATGCAGGGCGTCAGACGCAGTCCTGGCAGCGTGTTTGCCAACTACTTCAGCAACTTTTGGTTTATGGTGCAGACCTTGCACTACGTTGCTGACACACAGACTGGATACCGCTTGTATCCCCTGAGCAAGCTACATGGAGTCTCGCTGCTCACTTCGCGCTACGAGGCCGAACTCGAGCTTATCGTCTTTGCGGCATGGAGGGGTGTGTCTATCAAATCGCTGCCTGTGAGGGTATTCTATCCGTCTCCACAGGAGCGTGTTTCGCATTTTCGTCCTGCGCTTGACTTCACCCGTATATCCATACTTAATACTGTCCTTTGCGTCTTGGCGGTGGTCTATGCTCTGCCGCTTGCTGCGTTGCGTTTGCTGCGCACGATGGTGTACACGCTCTATGCCTTGCTGTTCTATCTGATTACGTGCTTTGGTGTCATGATACCTGCGGCATTTCTCATTCTCGCTTTGAGCAAGGATGATGAGAGGTCAACGTGGCGACTTCACCGTATGCTCAACATCATAGCCAGGATTGTCATGGTATATCATGGCATACCTGGGGTGAAATACTCTCTTGCCAACAGGTATGGCGAGACTTTCACTCGTCCTTCGGTCATCATCTGCAACCATCAGTCGCATCTCGACCTTATGACCATGCTTGCCCTCACTCCTAAGGTAGTACTACTGACCAATGACTGGGTATGGCGCAGCCCCTTTTTCGGCTATGTCATAAGACATGCCAAATATTATCCCATCTCGCAGGGTATAGACAATATCTTGCCCAAACTCCAGAAACTTGTCGCTCAGGGGTATAGCGTCGCAATCTATCCTGAGGGCACACGTAGCCGTGACTGTACTATAGGACGATTCCATAAGGGTGCCTTCCACATAGCTCGCGAACTTGGTCTGGATATCATACCTCTTGTGCTCTATGGTACGGGGCTGGTTCTCCCCAAGAAGGCCAAAAGTCTGCGACGCGGACGGATTGTGCTCGCAGTAGGGGAGCGTATCACGCCACAGGAGCAACAACGCCATGGTACTACCATGCAACTATGCCGGTATATGCGACATTATTACATCGAAACTTACAATCGCATGGCAGACAAATTGGACAGGAATGATTAGGACAACGACGATAATATTCTTTCTGCTGATATCTTGTATCATATCGCTAAGGGCGGGCACGCATGGCAAGCCGGTCAGGATATGGAAGGGCAGTGGCGTCTTTGCCCCTTCAGTAACACTCACTCCATATCTCCCCGATGGCGCTGAAGCTGCTACTGCTGTCATAATATGCCCCGGGGGAAGTTATTGCTGGCATGATCGCAAGAATGAGGGCAGTCTCGTGGCAGACTATCTGCGGCGGCATGGCATTGCCGCTTTTGTGCTTAACTATCGTGTCCAGGGTATGGTGCAATATGGTAGCCATGCACGTTTTCTGTACGTAGGCAACCAGCACCCCCACATGATACAGGATGCGCAACGGGCTATCCAGTATGTCAGGGAGCATGCCAGTGAGCTGCGTGTCAATCCCAATAGGGTTGGTATCATGGGATTTTCAGCGGGTGGACATCTTGCCATGCTTGCAGCCATATATCACAAGACGGACTTCCTATCTCTAAAAGGTATAAAATGTGCCGTCAGTCTACGCCCTGATTTTGCCTGTCCTATATATCCGGTGGTCAGCATGATAGAGAGTGTCACACACAGGCGCTCGCGTCGTGCCTTGCTTGGCGAGTATCGCAGGTGGAGCAGGACTTTGCGTGATTCCCTGTCGATAGAGCGTCACGTGCCGCATGATTGCCCGCCGGTGTTTCTCGTCAACTGCAAGGACGATCCTGTGGTCAAGTATCAAAACTCAGTCCTTCTTGACTCCGCTCTCACTGCTCAGGGTGTAGCTCACACATACATTCAGTATCAGAGTGGCGGACATGGATTCGGTGCGTCGCCTACGCGTGGTACAGCTGAGTGCCGAGAGTGGAAAACTGTGTTCATACAATGGTTGAAAAACAACGGAATGCTATGAAACCTGACAATATTGTACTGCGTATATATGACTATATGTCGTGCCACCCTTGGTATCGCCGTCTCTCTCTGTTGGCGTTGGTGGCTGCGATGTCTGCCAGCCTCTCTACTATCACGTTTGAGGAGGATATAACTGACTTCCTCCCTTTGGACGAGTCGGATCGCGACAACCTCGAACTTTACCAAAATATCTCGGGGGCTTCGGACATCGTGGTGATTTTCGATGGAGAACCAGATGATATGGTAGCGGCTGTCAATACTTTCACAACCGAGCTTACGACTCTCGATACGCTCGGGTGGACTACTGGTATGATTGCCAGTATCGACGAGGAAAGTGTCGCAGACATTGCAGCTTTCGTTTATGACAATATTCCATACTTCCTGACTCCAGAGGACTATCAGCGTATGGATTCTGTGCTCATGCGTAGTGACTATGTGGAGGAGTGCATGCAGAGAAATAGGGATATACTGATGCTTCCCACTCCCAGCATGGTCTGCGACAACATCGGGCGTGATCCTCTATGGTTGTTCACTCCCGTGTTGCAACGTCTGCAACAGTATAGCCCTCAATCCAATTTTGAGCAGTACGATGGCTGTATCCTGACTCCCGATATGAAGCATGCCATAGTGCTTATCCCCTCCGTTTTTGGCAACGGGGAGACCAGGTACAACTCACAGTTGCTTGCGCTCGTAGATCAGGCTCTTCTCAGCACGGCATCGGCACACCCTAATGTTACCACTCATACCACAGGAGGTCCGGTCATAGCTGTGGAGAATGCCCGGCAGATACGCTACGACACTATCCTCACGACTACCCTTGCCGTCGTACTCATTTTTCTGCTTCTGCTATATGCGTTCCGCTCAATGAGGAACATGGCTCTTACAGCCCTTACCATAGTATGGGGTTTGCTTTTCGCGCTGTCGGCCTTGGCTCTGATCCAAGGACAAGTATCGCTCATTATCATTGGTATATCTTGTGTCATAGTAGGTATTGCCTTCAACTATCCTCTGCATCTGATCAACCACCTTTCACATCAGAGCGACGTGCGTCAGGCTCTTAGAGAGATAGTAAGGCCTCTGCTCATAGGCAATGTCACCACTATCGGGGCATTCATGGCTCTCATACCTTTGAAGTCTACGGCTCTGTGCCAACTTGGTCTGTTTGCTACATTCATGCTTGCTGGAACGATAGTATTTGTGCTCATCTACCTCCCACACTATGTCAAGATTGACACAGCCAGCGTTCGTTGTACGACCTCTGTAATCCACCGAATTGCTCAATGGCAGGTAGAGAAGGAGAAGTGGCTCGTAGTCGCAGTGGTTCTCTTGACTTTTGTACTTGCGTACTATGCTCCACACGCTGGCTTTGATGCCGATCTTAATCACATCAATCACATGAGTGCCCAACAGAGACGTGACATCAAATATTTTCAGTCGGTGCTTGTCCCTGGCAGCGAAGATCACACGCTCATATACTATCCCACCTGTGACTCAACCTTCGACCAGGCTCTCATGCGTGCAGAGCAGCGGAAAGCTCATGTCGATAGTATATATGGTGACTACCATGTTCTGTCGCATCATACCATGGCCTCATACATCTGTTCTAAGGCCGAGCAGAGACGAAGATTGCAATGCTGGAAAGGCTTCGTTGCCAAGTGGGGGCGTAGCATCGAATTGGCCTTAAACCAAGCTGCTTCGCAGTATGGTTTTAGGTCTGAGGCCTTTGTGCCTTTTGCAGACATTCTCAATGCAGAGTATGAGGAGCAGGAGCACCCGTATTTTGAGCCACTCACCTCCACTATCTTTAAGAACTATCATTATCAAGATTCTACGCGAGGTCTGGCTTATGTCGT
>CALZJL010000021.1 GCA_945787625.1 uncultured Prevotellaceae bacterium | reverse complement strand
AACCTTAAAACCTCACATCTCCATGTCCCTCGAATTCCTACAACAATATTGGTGGCTCCTCCTGAGCATACTCGGAGCCCTGTTAGTATTTCTCATGTTCGTCCAAGGTGGTCAATCCATGCTCATTCACAAGATGAACGATAACTACCGCGAGCAGCTCATCAGCACCCTCGCCCACCGCTGGGAGCTCACCTTCACCACCTTAGTGACATTCGGCGGAGCTTTCTTCGCCAGCTTCCCCCTATTCTACTCCACCAGTTTCGGCGGAGCATACTGGGTATGGATGCTAATACTCTTCGGCTTCATACTACAAGCGGTGAGCTACAAATACCGCCTCAGCGAGGGCAACCTGTTCGGACGGCGCACCTACGATGCCTTCCTAATCATCAACGGCATAATGGCTCCCACCCTCATCGGCGGAGCCGTAGGCACCTTTTTCTTCGGTAGCAACTTCACTGTCGAGATGAGCAGACTCACCTCCGACCCTCTCACCACAGGCAACGTCATATCTCACTGGGGAGAATGGCACGGACTCGAAGTCCTCACAGACTGGAGAATCATCGTATTCGGGCTCACCGTACTCATGCTCACTCGTCTCCAAGCCCAGATGTGGTTCATCAACCAGACCGACGACGAAAAAATCACAGCATGGTCACGTAAACACCTCCTCATCGAGACTCCCATATTCCTCCTCCTCCTTGCCATAGCCCTCACTGCCCTTTTCACCGCCACTGGCTATGAGACTCAGTCACTCCACACCTTCCGCCCCGTCGAGTACAAATACTTACACAACCTCATCGCAATCCCCGCCGCTGCCGCCTCGCTTCTCATTGGAGCACTACTCCTCGTCATCGGGATTATACTGACTATCACACGTCCCAAATTCCGCCGCGGCATTTGGCTCACAGGCACGGGCACTATACTCACCGTACTCGCCCTCTTTTGGATTGCTGGATACAACGATACCCCCTACTACCCCTCTACTATCGACTCAGCCTCTTCACTCACTATCTACAACTCATCAAGCACCTACTACACTCTCCAGACCATGTCGTACGTATCGCTCGCCATACCATTCGTACTCGCATACATAGTCTGGGTGTGGCGCAAACTCGTAAAGTGAATGCGGTCATAAAACAAAGATAAATGAAGCAAGAGGAGAGGATAAGCACGGGAAGAGAGGCTCGAACTCCCGACACCTGGTTTTGGAGACCAGTGCTCTACCGACTGAGCTATTCCCGTATTGAAAAAAGCCCTGACAGCCTATTCTGCCGTCAAAACTGGTGCAAAGGTACGAAAAAAAAACTACACTACCAACACTTTTTACAAAAAACACACACAGACATGACTCGATTAACTCTCATCGCTATTCTCATAATCATCACATCTGCCCTGCACGCTCAGCCTCTCATCACCGACAACATCACCCCCCTCCCTCCCCAAGTTAAGGCCACAGCTACAGAAATTCGTCTCACTGGCACACCCAGCGACAGTCACAACGGAGACTTCCGCCAGTTGCGCGACCTCTGCTACAACCTGAACACTCTCGACCTCAGCCAGGCTCAATGTTCCGACATACCCAAAAACGCATTTCACTCGCGACATATCCTGCACACCATCATTCTGCCGAAAACTCTCAAGACCATAGGCACACAAGCGTTCTTTGCTTGCGACCAAATGCAAGAGATTACTCTTCCGGACCATTTGGAATACATAGGAGCATCGGCCTTCTCGATGTGCAAAAACATCAGACGGCTCACGATTACCGACAAAAGCAGATTGAACGAAATCGGGAGCTATGCATTCAAGGGATGCCAAAGTCTCAGAGGCACCATCATACTACCCGATGGATTGAGTATACTCGGCGATGGTGCATTTGAGGGTTGCACCAAATTAAAAAAGATTGTCCTCCCAAATGGATTGAGAGTCATCAACACCAACACTTTCAGCAGATGCACGGGTCTGACCCGAATAGATATCGGACAAACGATAGAAAGCATCGGTTCGTGTGCCTTCAGCCACTGTATAAGGTTAAGACATATCACCATCTCAAGTCCTACCCCACCTACCATTGACGAGGCTACATTTGCAGGAATTGACCCTGGCAAAATCACACTCCATGTACCAAAAGCGAGCATAGAAGCATATCGTAAGGCACCCATTTGGAAAAACTTCAAGATACAACAATGAAAAAGACACTAAGCTATATCGCTATAATAATCTGCGTGATCCAACAGAGCTTAGCACAAAATCTTGTGCCCGTCCCACTCCATGTGACCAAGCCAGACTCGGCAAAGCCCTTAGTTTGGAAGAACATAGGGAGTATCACAAGCCCAGAGAATCTCGCAAACGAGAGGGAACACCTGATACGCATACTCCATGAGCGGGCGGACATCAGCAAGCTCAATTCTGATGGTACAGCCCAAATTATCCTCAGCATCGACACGACGCTTACCGACGACGAAGCCTACACTCTACGCCTTGACCAGCACGGAGTACGCATAGCTGGCAAGACCTCAGCAGGAGTCTTCTACGGACTGATGACCATGGAGCAACTCATGATCGACAATCACGCATCGGCCGTATGTATAGCAACCCCAGCCATCGATATCTCCGATGCCCCACGTACACATGTCAGGGAATTGATGGTAGATCCTTGCCGCATATTCCTGCCATACGAGCGACTCAAAGAGATCATACCGGAGATGGCACGCTACAAGATGAACAGTATCCATCTGCACCTCGTTGATGATCAGGCATGGCGCATCGAGATAAAAGCCTACCCACGACTTATCTCCGAATCCAGCAGCCGCACTGGTATGGACGATATGCTAATGCCTATCTCTGGCTACTATACGCAAGAGCAGATGAAAGACTTCGTTCGGTATTGTGCCAAATACCACGTCATGGTCGTCCCCGAGATTGAAATGCCAGGTCACGAAGTTGCAGCAATCCACGCATATCCGCAACTCACTTGCCACGCTCGTCAGGTCCCCATCAGAACTACCTGCGGAGTATCCGACGAGCTCCTCTGCCCTGGCAACGAGTTTACCTATACCTTTCTTGGCAATGTCTTCAGGGAGTTGGCGGCAATCTTCCCTTGCAAATATATTCATTTAGGGGGAGACGAAGCTGGCAATCCACCTCTCGACTGCTGGACCAGCTGCGAAAAAGACCAGCAGCTCAAGCGCCGACTCGGCATCACTACGACCGATCGTAGCGACAACTGGAGACTACAGAAATACATGTTTGACCGCGTCATCGACACTCTACGCACCAAGTACAACAAAATTCCAATGTTTTGGTACGAGACCGACTTCAAGGAAATACAGCCAGGCTGCGTCACCTTCGCCTGGCGACACGGACTGACACAAGCCGCCATCGATGCCGCCATACGCAACGACGCCAAGATAATGCTCTGCCCTGGCGAATACTGCTATCTCGACTACCCCATGGCTCCTGGCGACATGCCCGAGACCAACTGGGGCATGCCCGTCGTCCCTCTTGAGAAAGTCTACGAATTCGACCCTGGTTGGGGTATGGGTCCAGACTTCGAGCGACACAATCTCTTCGGCGTTGCCGGCACCTTATGGAGCGAATGTATCAATTCACCCGAGCGTCTCTTCTACCAGGCATTCCCACGCGCCATGATACTTGCCGAAGCAGGCTGGAGCCCCCAAAGCAAGCGTTCATGGTCCGACTTCAAGCAACGCTCACGCCCCCTAATGCTCGACATGCAACGCCGTGGCATCACATACTCGATGGAAATTGGGTTTTGAGGTTTTGAGGTTTTGAGGGATTTGACAAACACGATGAAAGCCTCCTTGATGGGAGGCTTTCATCGTGATTCGGATGGGGCTCGAACCCATGACCCGCAGCTTAGAAGGCTGCTGCTCTAATCCAACTGAGCTACCGAACCAGCCTTAAATCGAGCGCAAAGGTAGTACTTTTATACGAAAGAAACAAATTTTAGCGCAACATTTTTGCATTCATAGGGCAAACATCTGCTTCTTAGGGGCTTTTCGGCATGAAAGTTGCTGTATTATGAATAGATAGTGGTAACTTTACCGACCACAATATATACAAATGACTATACGATACAGATATTCAGGTGATTTGGAGCAGTTGTTGACTTTTGCGAGAGACGAGGCTGTAAACCACAATCATGACATTGTGTCACCTATACACTTGTTGATGGGCCTGTTGCGACAAAATGTCAGTTCTGCCCTGCGTATGCTTGAGAGGTCAGGCTGCCGTACTGCGGAGGCTCTGAGGAGGACGTCAGAGAGGCTGGAAACCTTGACAGAGGCTGATGCTGCCAAAACCTCGGCGGTGGCGTTGGATTCGGGCTCTACGAGACTGATGCGACTGGCTGTACTTGAGTCAAAGGCGGAGAGGGCTGATGAGGTGGAGACTCACCATTTGCTCACGGCCATGCTCAAGGCTGACAACGATGTGAGGGACTTGCTCGAGTCCTGTGGCGGCAGTTTCGATATGGGCAGAGGCTATGTGTCTGCCGAGCCCGACGCGCAGAATGACGAGGGAGCAGAGCGTGAGGGAGCTTACTGGGCTGCGAAAACGGGAGATGCGACTGACTCTGACACAGAATCGGTGACGAACTCAGAGAGTCCTAAGAGCAAAACTCCTACGCTTGATGCTTTCTGTACAGACTTGACGCAGAGAGCGAGGGAGGGAGCACTCGACCCTGTCATAGGCAGGGAGGAGGAAATGGAACGTCTGGTGCTGATACTGAGCAGGAGACGCAAGAACAATCCTGTGCTCATCGGACAGCCGGGTGTGGGCAAGAGTGCCATCGTCGAGGGGCTGGCACAGCGTATCGTGGCACATGAATGCATCGAGGCTTTGTGGGACAAGCGTATCCTAAGCCTTGACATGGCTGCGGTGGTTGCTGGTACGAAATACCGCGGTCAGTTTGAAGAGAGACTGAAGAATATCGTGTCTGAACTTGAAGACAACGGGGAGATCATTATTTTCATTGATGAGATACATACTATAATCGGGGCTGGGGGGCAAGCAGGTGCTCTTGATGCTGCGAATATGCTAAAGCCGGCTTTGAGCCGTGGGAGGATTCAGTGTATCGGAGCCACTACGATTGATGAGTTTCGCAAGACAATCGAGAAGGACGGTGCGCTCGAAAGGAGGTTTCACAAGATTATTGTCGACGAACCTACGCCTGAGGAAACGTTGCGTATATTAAGACATCTAAAAGCCACGTATGAGCGTTATCATGGAGTGAAGTATACTGACGATGCGCTTGAAGAGTGCGTAAGTCTGACGCGGAGGTATGTGGGGTCGCGTTCGTTCCCAGACAAGGCCGTAGATGCTATGGACGAAGCTGGGGCTAAGGTCATGAACAGTACGTCGGAGGGAGACAAGTGTGTCACTCGCGAAGTGGTAGCACAGGTGGTGAGCACGATGACCGGTATTCCATTGAGTCGTCTCTCGGCTCAAGAGTGTGTCAGTCTGCGCGGACTTGACGAGAGGCTGAGGCAGGTTGTCATAGGGCAGGACGAGGCTGTAACGAAGGTAGTACGTGCCATACAGCGCAGCAGAGTGGGTCTGAAGGATCCTAACCGCCCGATTGCGACATTCCTGTTTGTGGGGCCTACGGGGGTGGGTAAGACTTATCTTACGAAGTCTCTTGCTGCTACGCTTTTCGGCAGTGAGGACTGTCTGATACGCATCGATATGAGCGAATATGGCGAGAAGCATACTGTAAGCCGTATGGTAGGAGCTCCTCCGGGCTATGTGGGCTATGAAGAAGGGGGACAGCTCACGGAGCGTGTGAGGCGCAAGCCGTATAGTGTGGTCTTGCTTGACGAGATTGAGAAGGCTCACCCAGATGTGTACAACACTCTCTTACAGGTCATGGACGAGGGTCGTCTGACTGACGGCAACGGAGTGACGGTGGATTTCCGCAATACGGTGATTATCATGACGAGCAACTGCGGTACGCGTCAGGCACTGGAGACTTCGGCTGTAGGGTATACTGACGTATCGGAGACATCGGCTGAACAGCGTAATGATACTCATGTGAGGGCTACGATAGAGAGGGCTGTCAAGAAGCAGTTCCAGCCTGAGTTCCTCAACCGTCTGGACGACATCATTTATTTCGGGCAGCTGAACCGCAATGACATCGGCAGAATTGCCGACATGGAGTTGAAACCTTTGACCGAGAGGGTCAGGGCTTTGGGGTATTCGCTAAAGTTGACACCTAAGACGATGAACAGCATCATCAGCAAGGGTTATGACCGTAGATATGGGGCGCGTCCGCTACGCCGGGCTATACAGACTCTCGTAGAGGATCCCCTGCTCGAGACCATCCTCGATGGAGATGGAGACGAGAGGGATATCACCATTTGATGGCGTTGTTTGGTGGCTTTGTTGTTTGAACAGCAAAACAACCAACCAAACAACTAAATAACAAAATAACTAAACAACAAAAAATATGAAACAAGGAAACATTGGGGTAACTACTGAAAACATTTTCCCCGTTATCAAGAAATTTCTCTACAGTGACCATGAAATCTTCCTGCGTGAGATTGTGAGCAATGCTGTCGATGCTACCCAAAAGCTCAAGACACTGGCCGGCAAGGGCGAGTTTCAAGGCGATATGGGCGAACTCAAGGTATGGGTGAAATTCGACAAAGAAGCCAAGACTATCACTGTGAGCGACCGTGGCATAGGCATGACTGCGGACGAAATCGAGAAGTATATCAACCAGATTGCGTTCAGCGGTGCTAATGACTTCCTCGACAAGTACAAGGATGATGCTGCGCAAATCATCGGTCACTTCGGTCTGGGCTTCTATTCAAGTTTCATGGTGAGCGACCGTGTGGACATCATTACTAAGTCGTATAAGGACGAGCCCGCAGTCAAGTGGTCATGCGATGGCAGCCCTGCCTTCACACTCGAGGAGGTGGACAAGGCTGACCGCGGCACGGATATCGTCATGCATATCAGCGAAGACTGCGAGGAGTTTCTCGACAAGTGGAAACTCGAGGGGCTTCTCAAGAAATACTGTCATTTCCTGGCTGTACCAGTGGCGTTCGGCAAGAAGACGAAGTGGGACGAGGAGCAGAAGAAAAGCATAGAGACGGACGAGGACGAGATTATCAACAGCGTAGAGCCTTTGTGGACGAAGAAGCCAAGCGACCTCAAGGATGAGGACTACAAGAATTTCTACCGTCATCTATACCCCATGGCCGACGAGCCTCTGTTCTGGATTCATTTGAACGTGGACTATCCGTTCAACCTCACTGGTATCCTCTATTTCCCGAAGATTAAGAACCAGTTGGACATCCAGCGCAACAAGATCCAGCTATATTGCAATCAGGTGTATGTCACGGACCAAGTCGAGGGTATTGTGCCCGAGTTCCTCACATTGCTACACGGCGTCATCGACTCACCCGACATTCCGCTCAACGTCAGCCGCAGCTACTTGCAGAGTGATAGCAATGTCAAGAAGATCAGCCAGTATATCACGCGCAAAGTGGCAGACAGACTCAATGGCATCTTCAAGAACGAGCGCAAAGAGTTTGAGGAGAAGTGGGACGACATCTCTATCTTCATACACTATGGTATGCTTTCAGACGAGCAGTTCTACGACAAGGCAAAGCAGTTCTTCCTCCTGAAAGATACGGAGGGTAGGTATTTCACGCTCGATGAGTACCGCACACTGGTAGAGAGCGCACAGAAGAACAAGGATGACCAAGTCGTTTATCTCTATGCACAGGATCCCGAGGAGCAGTACACATATATCGAGGCTGCGAAAGACAAGGGGTATAATGTCTTGCTCATGAAGGGACAGCTTGACACTCCGCTTATCAATATGCTCGAGCAGAAGTTGGAAAAGACTACGTTCAGCCGTGTAGATGCCGATGTGGTAGATAGGCTTATCGTCAAGGATGATACTGTGGGCGAGGAGCTGGGCAAGGAGGACAGCGAGAAGCTGCAGAATGTATTCAAGGAACAGCTGCCTGTGATTGACAAGACTGAGTTTCAAGTGCAGACTGCGTCTCTCGGAGCAGAGCAACTGCCCGTCATAATCACTCAGAGCGAATACATGCGCCGCATGAAGGAGATGGCTCGCATGAATCCTGGCATGGCTTTCTATGGTGAGATGCCAGACAGTTACAACCTTGTGCTCAATACCGACAACGAGATTGTCAAGGCTTGTCTGCAGGAGGCTGACACGGAGAGAATCAAGCAGCTCATCGATATAGCCCTGCTGCAGAATGGTATGCTCAAGGGCGAAGCTCTGACGAAGTTCGTCAAGCGCAGCGTGTCGATGATCAAGTAAAAACGTATCGCTCTCTAACTACTTTATACAATGAATTATGGATTCGTTCGCGTGGGGGTCGGTATTCCCTTGGTAAAGGTGGCTGACCCTCAGGCCAATGTCGAGGAGATTATGCAGCTGGTCTTGCAGAGCGTCAATCAGGGAGTAGAGATTCTGCTCACTCCAGAATTGTCGCTCACGGGATACACGTGTCAGGATCTCTTCCACCAGCAGATGCTGATCGACGAGGCCGAGGTGGCGTTGCTGAAGCTCATGGACTTCACACGCTCTATGGACACAATCATCGTTGTGGGGCTGCCTGTCCCGTTTGAAGGGAGATTGCTGAACTGTGCCGCAGTATTGCAGAAGGGCAAGCTACTGGGTCTCGTTCCAAAGACATTTCTACCGAACTACAGGGAGTTTTACGAGCAGCGCTGGTTTGCCTCGGCTGCCGAGATTCCTATGGGCAAAGTGTGGTTGTGCGGTCAGCAGATTCAACTATCTCGCTACCAGCTGTTCCGCACTCCAGGGTGTACGTTCGGTATCGAGATATGCGAAGATGTATGGGCTCCGGTACCCCCGTCATGCGCGCTGGCTCAGATGGGAGCTGAACTTATCCTCAACCTCAGTGCGGACAATGACTGTGTAGGCAAATATGAGTATCTCAAGGGGCTCATAGCGCAGCAGAGCGCACGTCTCATATCAGGATATGTCTTTGCTGGGGCAGGCTTCGGCGAGAGCACGCAGGACCTCGTATTCGGCAGCAAGGCTCTCGTTTGCGAGAATGGTGTACTCCTGGCTGAGGGACAAACACATTGTCTCAAGTCGCAGCTCGTCACGGCTGATATCGATGTAGAGCGTCTGCGTATCGAACGACGTGCCAACACAACGTTTGCCGCTTCGGCAGCAGGGTGGCGCGACTGCCGTCCGCTCGTCACGGATACTGACATGCTCGTGCAGAACCTCTCAGAGCTCACCAGATACATCAATCCTCACCCATTTGTACCTCGCGGGCCAGAGCTCGAACGGCGATGTGAAGAAATATTTTCGATACAGACGGAGGGGCTCGCCAAGAGGCTTACACACACTCGGAGCAAGGTGGTGGTGGTAGGCATAAGCGGAGGTCTCGACAGCACTCTGGCACTACTCGTATGCGTGAGGACATTTGATATGCTTGGGCTCGACCGCAAGGGTATCGTAGGCATAACTATGCCTGGTTTCGGCACCTCGGACCGCACATATACCAATGCGGTGAATCTCATGAAATTTCTTGGCATCACAATCCGCGAAATCAGCATCAAGGAAGCATGTCTTCAGCACTTCGAGGATCTCGGTCACGATGTGAGCAACCACGATGTGACGTATGAGAACGGACAGGCTCGCGAACGTACACAGATTCTTATGGATGCCGCCAACCAAATGGAGGGTCTCGTAGTAGGTACAGGCGATCTCTCTGAACTTGCGCTGGGCTGGGCTACATACAATGGTGACCACATGAGTATGTATGGAGTCAATGCTTCTGTGCCCAAGACTCTCGTCAAGCATCTCGTAAGCTGGGTAGCTACTACGACTGCCGATGAGAACACACGTGTCACCCTGCTCGACATCGTCGATACGCCTATCAGTCCAGAGTTGATTCCGGCTGACGATGACGGTCTAATCAGCCAGAAGACCGAAGATCTCGTCGGTCCGTATGAGTTGCACGACTTCTTTCTCTACTACGTGTTGCGCTGGGGATTCCGTCCAGCCAAAGTGTTCCGCCTGGCTCAAAGAGCTTTCCAAGAGCAAGAAGATAAGACGGGCGAGACGGGGCATTATGATGACGCTACGATCAAGAAGTGGCTCACGACGTTCTACCGCCGTTTCTTCAACCAGCAGTTCAAACGTAGCTGTCTGCCCGACGGACCTAAAGTAGGCTCCTGCTCTCTCTCGCCTCGGGGTGATTGGAGGATGCCAAGTGACGCATCTTCTGCCAGTTGGCTTCGCGAATGCGAGGGATTGTAAGTTCAGACCATATAAGTATGCTCAAGCGCATACTTTTGCTCGGTGGTCCTATCATTGTAGGTCAGCTGGGGCTTATAGCCCAACAATTTGCTGACACTATGATGGTGGGACACTACGCTACTTCCCATCTCGCAGCCTCAGGCTTTATCAACAACCTCTTCAATCTGGTCATTTTCTCGCTGCTCGGCATCTCGTATGCAGTAACACCCGTCGTAGGTGCAGCCCGAGGCATGAATGATTCGCGAGCAGTAGCACAGTCTCTCGTTGACGGCATTGTAGCAAATCTTGCCGCCGGCAGTATAGTCACTGTAGTACTCCTTGGCATACACCACAACATCGGCATCTTCGGGCAGCCGCCAGAGATTATACCCATCGCCCTACCCTATCTTCTCATACTCTCTGCCAGCGTGCCCTTCATGGCGGTGTTCAACGCACTCAAGCAGTACTCCGACGCCTTGGGAGATACGAGTACGCCCATGTGGATTATGCTTGCCTCAAATGTGCTGAACGTCATCTTCAATTTTCTACTAATCTTCGGACTTGACACAACGTTCATGTCTGTACCTCCGCTGGGGCTCACAGGTGCCGGTATTGCCACTCTTATCTCCCGCATCTTTGCTCTCGCAGCCCTTGCCTTGTGCATCAAGCGTCCTCACGGCTTTACACTTGTCAATATGAGAGGTATCAAGCATATGTTCCAGCTCGGCATACCTATCAGCATACAGCTGACACTCGAAGCCTCGTCTTTCAATATCTGTGCAGTCTTTATGGGCTGGCTGGGAGCTATACCTTTGGCAGCTCACCAGATTATGTGTACCATCGCTACGCTATGTTTCCAAGTGGTGTACGGCATAGGTGCTGCAGCCAGTGTGATTATAAGCCAATACCGCGGTGCGGGCGACTGGGAAAATGTACGACGTACAGCACATACAGCATGGGTGGCAGGCTTCGCCCTGATAATGGGTATGAATGCCTTGGTTTTCATGTTTCACAACCCGCTCATCAGTGCTTTCACAGACAACGGACAGGTACGTGCCTGTATCCTCAGCCTCATGCCGTGCTTCTTCCTCTACCAAATAGGAGACAGTATCCAGATAGTCTATGCCAATGCCTTGCGTGGTATAGAACAGGTACGGCGTATGATGGCTTATGCCTTTGTTTCGTATCTCATCGTCAGCATACCACTCAGCTATACTTTCGGTTTCGTCATCGGTCTCGGCAGCACTGGGGTATGGCTGGGTATTCCCTTTGGTCTAAGTCTCGCAGGACTGCTGTTCTGGCATGAGTTCAGAAGACAGACACGAC
>CALZJL010000020.1 GCA_945787625.1 uncultured Prevotellaceae bacterium | reverse complement strand
AACTACCGCCCCACTTCCATTCTGGCTTCTTCGAGCAGACCTTGTACGTAGGTGTCGCCGCCGGTGTAGTTTTTGATGAGTTCGAGGAGGCTCTTGTCGCAGGTGGCGCGCTCGTTGTCGTTCAGGAGCTGTTTGTGTTTCTTGCAGAGGTCGAGTATCTTGATGGCTATGCCTGTGAGTATCATGGTGCTGCTACCTTGGGAATGGCTGACCATGGCTGCGCGTAGTGTGCCGAAACGCCTGAGAAAGTCGAGGTCGGTGGCGATGGTGGGGTCTTTCTTGTCTGTGCTGCTGATGACGATGTTGCCGCTGTTGTCGACGAAGAGGTTGTTGCCGTAGGTGATGGTGCGTTGGTTGTCGATGTTTCGGGGGTCGTCGCCGTAGATGTGGTAGCGCAGGAGGTGGACTTGGTCGGCTTCGGTATACCATACGATGGCGTAGGCGTGGCGCTTGGCGGTGTCAAGGCTGTCGCGGTAGAAGTCGACGAGGTAGTTGTGGGTGTCGTGGCTGCCGAAGGTGATCTTGTACTCCTGACTGGGACCGTAGGTGACGAGCACCTCTGAGTTGGTGTTGCGCATATCGCGTGTCTTGCGGAAGATGCGGTAGGCTTTGGGCTGGGTGGTGAAGGCCTGTATGATTTGCTGGTCGAGGTCGCCGAAGGTGGACTTGGCGAGGGTGATGTAGCTGTAGTGGCAGTAGGTGGTGGGAAGGTCGTTGTCGTCGCTGTAGTTGTCTTTGGCCATGAGGTTTTGACCGGGCAGGCTGTCTATGCGGTCGAAGAGGGTCTGGATTTCGCGTTGCGCGGTGGCGGCAAGGCTTAGGGTGGTGGCGATGATGAGTGTGCTGAGTCGTTTCATAGTCGATATGGGGTTTTGTGTTCAGTATAGTATTTCGGATTCTGTATTGCAGAGTTCGTTGATGCGTATCTCTTGGTATACGGTCATGGCTGAGACGAGGCGTTCAACTTCGTCGAGTATGGCGGCGATGCTGTCTTCGCTCATGGGCTCACGGGTGGTGGTGGTGCTGGCCAGGAGGTGGCGTGGTATGGGCTGGGTGTAGAGCGGTCGGGAGCGTGGTTTGGGCTTGGCATCGGGTGAGACCGTCTTTGCCTTGTTTGTCTTTTTGGTAGTGTCGACTGGAATGGCCTCGACGGGGAGGGTCTTGATGGTGGTGGCTGCCTCGATGATGGTGTCTTGGCTCTGGGTGGTGGGGATTTGTGTGACGCAGGTCTGTATGCCGGGCATGGTGCTGCTGCGGTCTGTGTACGCGATGTAGGCGAAGTATATGGCGGCTGCGGCGGCTGCGGCGGTCGTGAGATAGTGCCAGGGGGTGTGGCTCCTGACTTTGGGGCGCGCCTCTGTCGACGCGGAGTGGGGCTCATTGGTGAAGCCTTGGTCGAACTGGCGGAACATCTCGCGGTAGGCGTCCCAGTCTTCTTGTGCCATGCCTTTGGGCTTGGGCGCGTTGGGGTGGTCGCGGAAGTATCGGGCGAGCTGGGTCTCTTCGCTGACGGTGGTCTCTCCGTCCATGAAGCGTGTGAGGAGTCGTATGATGTCGTCTTCTTTCATTGTCTGTACCTCTTTTTGATGTCGTTGAACAGTTTCTTGCGGGCGTTTGAGAGCATTACTTTGACTGATGCTTCGCTGATGCCGAGCAGGCGGGCTATGTCTTGGTTGCTGTGTTGCTCGATCTGGCGCATGGTGAGGACTTGCTGTTCGCGTGGGGGAAGTTTTTCTATCTGGCGTAGGAGCCATCGTTCGTCTTCTGCGAGTTCGAGCTCTTGGCTGGGGTCTGGAGGGTGGTTTGTGGTGAGCTGGGGTGTGGGGTATTGGTCGGTGGTGAGGGTGAGGGTCTGGCGGTGTGTGCGTATGCGGTCGATGCTGATGTTGTGCGAGATGATGGTGGCGAGTTTGAGGGCGTGGGCTGCATCTTTGAGCTGGTGGCGCAGGGTCCATAGCCGTAGCATGACGTCGCTGGCTGTGTCTTGGGCATCGTCGTTGGTGGGGCTGATGCGTCGGGCTGTTGCGAGGGCTTTGTCGCGCAGTTTGGAGGCTATGGTTTCGAACTCACTCTGGTTCATCGTGTCTGCTTGTTGTTCTTGTACTTGGGTGTGGGGGTGCGATGGAGGTCTATGGTCTTGCTTTGATTTTGCCGTAGTTGGCGGGGCTGGTATGGGTGGCGATCTTGACGTCGTTGCGGTTGTGTCTGCCTGTGACGGTGAGGCGGGATTTGTCGATGTCGCCTATGCCGACGATGGAGGTGGTGAGGTTGGTGGCTTTGCCTGAGAGGGTGATGTCGCCTGTGCCGGCTATGCTACACTTCAGCTGGCGGCAGTCGTCGAAGTTGGCGTCGATGTCGCCTGAGCCGGCTACGGAGAGGGTGGCTCTCTCGCAGGTGGAGGCAATCTTGCGTATGAGAATGTCGCCGCTGCCTGCTACCTTGGCGGTGAGATTGGTGGTCTTGAGCTGCTGTAGGGCGATGTCGCCTGAGCCTGCGATGTTGAGGTCAAAGTCTGTGGTGGCGATACGGCCGAGGGTGATGTCGCCTGAGCCTGCGATGCTGAATGTGAGGTCGGTGGTGGAAATGGGGGTGGTGGCGATGAAGTCTCCGCTTCCGATCAGCTCTACTTTGTGGAGCTGGGGTGAGGAGATGTCGATGACGACGTCGTCTGTGAGTTCGGCTGAGTTGAAGGTCACTCCGGCTATTTTTCTCTCGGAGGACTTGACGGTGAGCTTGAGTTGTTTGCCTTTGACTTCGACTTTGATGTTGTCTACGTCTTTGCGTGTGCCTGTGATGGTACACTTGTGTTTGGAGGACTGGGTGTAGCGGACCGTGATGCTTGAGGTGATGGAGATGCGGTCAAACTCGGCGACGGGGACGCTCTTGCTGATGTTGTCTTTGCCTTGGACTGCGAGTGCGCCGAGCAGCGTGATGATGAGGAGGAGGATTGTCTTTTTCATGTGTGATTATGTTTTCTTTGGTTGCTTTTCACTTGTTATAACGATGGTCGGGGCAAAAAGTTAATGCCTTAGCTGCTTTTTTTTGTGTTTTATTTGCTTTTCCGCGCACTTATTCGTATCTTCGCGGAAATTATATAACATAGACAAAGAGATGAAACTTTTGCTGCTTAGCAGTCCTGATTTTTTTGTTGAGGAAGACAAGATTATCACTACTCTTTTTGAGGAGGGGCTGGATATTCTTCACCTTCGGAAGCCTAACTCTGAGCCTGTGTATTGTGAGCGTCTGCTTACGCTGGTGCCTGAGTGTTTCCACAACCGTATCGTCACTAATGACCATTTCTACCTGAAGGAGGAGTTTGGGCTGATGGGTATACACTTGTCGAGGCGCAATCCTGTGGCTCCTGAGAGTTACAGGGGGCAGGTGACGCGTTCTCTCTATTCTCTTGACGAACTTGCACGACTCCGTGAGAAGGGGGACTTGGGTCAGTATTGCATATTGAACAATGTGTTTAAGAGTGTATCGCGGCCTGATGATGTCCCGTATGATATGGAGGACTTGCGCGCGGCAAGTCGTGCCGGGATTATCGGCAAGCGTGTGATGGCTCAGAGTGGCATCAACTTGGAGAATATTCCCGTGGCACGCGAACTGGGCTTCGGGGGTGTGGTGGTCTGCAACGATATTTGGACTCGCTTCAACATTCACGGCGGAGTGGACTATAAGGGGCTTATCTCCCACTTCCACAAGCTCAAGAGGGCGATAGAGTGATTTATAAGGTTTTAAGGTTTTAAGGTTATAAGGTTATAAGGTTTTGAGGTTATTTGCGAGGTTTTTAGGTTTTTAGGTCGCTTCGCTTGTTAGGTTCTGAGGTTTTAGTCTTGACTACAGAATGACAAATGACAGTATGACAGAATGACAAAAGGACAAACGAACAAAAGAACCAACCAAACAACTAAACAACAAAGAACCAACAAAACAACAACCCAACAATACAACCAACCAAACAACGTTTCCGATAAGCGAGAGCAGAGAAAGCTTGCTTACTCTGCCGAGCGTAGGAAACGAAGGCGAAGCCAACAAAGAACCAACAAAACAACTAAACAACAAAATAAAAAAATGTCTAACAACGAGATTAAGGTATTCTCTGGTACAGCCACGCGATATCTGGCTGTGAAAATCTGCGAGAAACTGGGGTGCGAACTGGGCGACATGTCTGTGACAAGGTTTGCTGACGGTGAGTTTGAGATTTGTTTCGAGGAGAGCATCCGCGGCAAGGATGTGTATCTCGTGCAGAGCACTTTCCCTTCGGCTGACAATCTGATGGAGTTGCTGCTGATGATTGATGCAGCCAAGCGTGCGAGCGCGCGTACGGTGAATGCTGTGATTCCTTATTTCGGCTGGGCTCGTCAGGATCGTAAGTCTAAGCCGCGTGTGAGTATTGCTGCAAAGCTGGTGGCTGATATGCTGTCGGTGGCTGGCATCTCTCGCTTGATTACTATGGATTTGCATGCTGACCAGGAGCAGGGCTTCTTTAACGTCCCTGTGGATCATCTATATGGCAGTAGCGTGCTCTTGCCCTATTTGGAGTCGCTCAAGCTGGACAACCTCGTCATCGCTACGCCTGATGTGGGTGGATCGAAGCGTGCTAGTTCGTATGCTAAGTACCTGAACTGCCCTATGGTGATGTGCAACAAGACGCGCAAGAAGGCTAACGAGATTGCTCACATGGAGGTCATAGGAGATGTGGAGGGGGCTAACGTGGTGCTGATCGACGATATGGTGGATACGGCGGGTACTATCACGAAGGCTGCTGACTTGCTCAAGGAGAAGGGGGCTAAGAGTGTACGTGCTCTGGCAAGCCATTGTATCATGTCGGGACCTGCTGACAGCCGTGTGGCTGAGAGTGCTATCGAGGAGATGATTTTTACTGACTCTATTCCTTATCATGGCAATTGCGCAAAGGTGAAGCAGCTTTCTATTGCTGAGCTGCTGGCGAATACTATCAAGCGTGTGGAGGACTGCGAGAGTATCTCTAGTCAGTATCTGCTCTGATTTTGTCTGCTTGATGACGGGGGATTTAACTTGATTTGGTGTTTGTCTCTCGTGCTTCGCACTCACGCACAAAAAAGCTCCTCACTTTTGATGTGGGGAGCTTTTCTTTCGTATTTGATTTTCTGTCAACTTATCAGATGAACCACTTCACGTAGCAGAAGTCCTGACGGTGTGGGAGGTTCTCGTTCTTGGGATACATGCGGTAGGCTACCTTGTAGCTGCCGGCGTTGTCGAGGTTGTGTGTGCCTTCGAAGGTGAACTTGTTGCCGTCGCGGCCTGTCACTTCAAACTGCTCTACGCTGTAGATCTTGTCCTGACCGTCTTTGTCGGTACGGATTGTGACGAGCTCGATGCCTACTGCGTCGTCGAGTCCGGCTTCGTCGACTACAATCTTGACTTTGTAGGTCTTGCCGGCTTCTACCTGACCGTTGATCATGTCTTCACACTTGTCCATTGAGACTACGTTGATGGCGTCCCAACGCTCGGCTACGGTTTCCTTCCACTGGGCTATCTCCTTGGCGAGCTTGTTGTCGTTGGCACGAAGCTTGTTGCCGCGGTCGCGGAGTGGGTTGTAGAAGCGGGTGTAGTAGTCGTCGAGCTGACGCTTCATGGTGTAGTGTGGGGCGATCTGGGCGATTGAGTTCTTGATGACTTTTACCCAGCCTGTGCTGAAGCCTTTGGCGTTGCGTGCATAGTAGAGTGGCATGATCTCGTTCTCGAGCATATTGTAGATGGTGGCTGCGTCGAGCTGATCCTGGTGTGCCTGGTTCTGGTATGTGCGCTTGGCGGTGAGGGCATAGCCAGCTCCTTCGCGGTAGCCTTCGTACCACCAGCCGTCAAGGACGGAGAGGTTGACTACGCCGTTCATCTCGGCTTTCTCGCCTGATGTACCTGAAGCTTCGAGCGGACGGGTCGGGGTGTTCATCCAGATGTCGACGCCCGATACGAGGCGACGGGCGAGCTGCATGTCGTAGTTCTCAAGGAAGATGATCTTGCCGAGGAACTGGGGCATCTGGCTGATTTCGTAGATGCGCTTGATGAGGCCTTGACCTGCGCCGTCGGCTGGGTGTGCCTTACCTGTGTAGAGGAACTGTACGGGATAGTTGGGGTTGTTGACGATCTTCTCAAGACGCTCAAGGTCGGTGAAGAGGAGGTGTGCGCGCTTGTAGGTGGCGAAGCGGCGTCCAAAGCCGATGAGGAGGGCGTTGGGGTTGATCTTCTCCATGAGGTTGACTACGCGTGAGGGATCGCCTTGGTTCTTGAGCCATGACTCGCGGAACTGGGCGCGGATGTAGTCGACGAGCTTGGTCTTGAGGGCCATGCGAGTCTTCCAGATTTCTTCGTCGCTGACGTTGTAGATGCCGTGCCAGATTTCTTCGTTTGACTGGTCGTAGAGGTGGTTGGCGTCAAAGTGCTTGGCGTAGAGTTTGCGCCATTCGTTGGCACACCATGTTGGGAAGTGTACGCCGTTGGTGACGTAGCCTACGTGGCTTTCTTCGGGGAAGTAGCCGTTCCAGATGCCGGCGAACATCTTCTTTGATACTTCGCCGTGGAGCCAGCTGACGCCGTTGACTTCCTGACAGGTGTTGCAGGCGAAAGTTGACATGCAGAAACGCTCGCCCTTGTCGTCGGGGTTCATGCGACCCATGCCGATGAATTCGTCCCAGCTGATGCCGAGCATACTGGGATAGCCGCTCATGTATTTTGAGAAGAGGGCTTCGTCGAAGTAGTCGTGGCCTGCGGGTACGGGGGTGTGTACGGTGTAGAGCGAGCTGACGCGTACGAGCTCAAGGGCTTGGGTGAAGGTCATGCCTTCCTTGACGTAGTCTACGAGACGCTGTACGTTGCAGAGGGCTGCGTGGCCTTCGTTGCAATGGTATACGTCTTTCTTGATGCCGAGCTGCTTGAGCAGGAGCACGCCGCCGATGCCGAGGAGTATCTCTTGCTTGAGTCGGTTTTCCCAGTCGCCGCCGTAGAGGGCGTGGGTGATGGAGCGGTCAAACTCGGAGTTGAGCTCGTTGTCGGTGTCGAGAAGGTAGAGCTTGACACGACCTACGTTGACGCGCCATACGTAGGCGTGTACGTGGTAGTTCATATAGGGGACGTCGACTACCATCGGGGTGCCGTCGGCGTTGAGCTGCTGCTCTATGGGGAGTGAGTGGAAGTCCTGGGCTTCATAGTTGGCTATCTGCTGACCGTCCATGCTGAGGGTCTGGGTGAAATAGCCGTAGCGGTAGAGGAAGCCTACGGCGCACATGTCGACGTTTGAGTCTGAGGCTTCTTTGATGTAGTCGCCGGCGAGAATGCCGAGACCGCCTGAGTAGATCTTGAGGACCTGGTTCAGACCGTACTCCATGCAGAGATAGGCTACTGAGGCGCGGTTCTTGTCGGGCTCGACGTCCATGTATGCGCGGAACTGGGCGTAGACGTCGTTCATCTTCTTGACGATGGCCTTGTCTTTTGCTATGGCTTCCATCTTCTCGTGTGAGAGACGCTCAAGCATCAGTACAGGGTTCTGTCCGCACTCGGCGTAGAGGTCTTCGTCCATGTGCTGGAAGAGACTGCGTGCGTCGTGATTCCAGGCCCACCACATGTTGTGAGCCAGTTCGTTCAACTTTGACAGCTCGGCTGGAACGTTGCTCTTGGCTGAGACGTTCTTCCAAGCGGCTGCGTTGGCGTTGCTTGCTTTAATCTTCATAACTGATTAATATTTATTATGTATTTTTGTTGTTTTGGATTTATTGTTATTTAGTTGTTTGGTTGGATCTTTGTTGTTTGGTTGGTTCTCTTGTTGGTTGAATCTCTTGTTGATTGTTCTCCTGTCGGTTGTTCACAGAAGTCGTTAGAACCAACTAAATAACCAAACAACAAAATAACCAAACAACTACCTACACCTCTCATCTCGCTTGGCGAGGGCTATGTCGTAGGCTTCGTAGTAGTATTTGATGAAGTTCTTCCAGAGGGCTTTCTGCGAGAGCTTGTGGGCGGCTTTGCGTGCTGCCTGACGCTCGTCGTCGCTCATGCTGGCATAGGCTGCTACGACGTCTTTGATGCGGTCGGCGACTTCGCTGTAGTTGTAGTCGTTGCGCTCGATGACTTCTACGCCTTGGGTGATGGTGGAGTGGCCTTCGCAGTAGCTGTCGGCCCACATTCCGAAGCCTGAGAGGCTGGTGGTGACGCAGGGTATGCTGAAGGCTACGCTCTCAAGGGGGGTGTAGCCCCATGGCTCGTAGTATGAGGGATAGACTGAGAGGTCGTTGCCGATGAGCAGGTCGTAGTATGTGCGGTCGAAGATGCCGTCTTTGCCGTCGAGATAGCAGGGAATGAAGATGACCTTGACTTTGTCTTCGGGGCGATTCCACATATTGAAGTATTTGAGCATGCCTGTGACGCTGTCGCTGTCCATGTTGTGGAGGTCGTGGGTGATGATAGGACGCTCAAGGGCTGTGGTGTAGGACTGGGGCTCGACTTGCTTGCTGTCGAGGTCTCGAACTCGTTGGGCGAGGTCTTGGCGTGGGTGTCCTACCCATGCTGGGACTTGGACGAGAGCGAGTACTTGCTGGTTGAGGCGGTCGTTGCGCAGGGAGCGGTTCATGGCTTCGAGGAAGACGTCGATGCCTTTGTTTTTAAATTCGTAGCGGCCGCTGGTGGCTACGATGAGGGTGTTGTCGTCAAACTTGAGGCCTGTGAGGGCGTTGGCGATGTTGAAAATGCGCTCGCGGGCTGCTTTGCGTGTCTTGGCAAAGGCTGTTCCTTTGGGGACGAAGTCAGCTTCGAAACCGTTGGGGAGTATGGCGTCGCATTTCTTGTCGAGGAGTTCTTGGCATTCGCGGCCTGTGACTTGGCTTACGGTGGTAAAGCAGTCTACGAGGCGGGCTGTCTCGCGCTCAAGGCTGTGTTTGGCTTCGACGTTGAGCTCTTGCGACATCTGTGTGCCGTTGTAGCACCAGAGGTAGTCGTAGAGGGGCTTGCCGTTGCCGGCTATGCTGCGGCCTATGGTGGTGGCGTGGGTGGTGAAGATGGTGGCTATTTGGGGGACGTGCTGCTGGATATACATGGCTCCGAGGCAGGTCATCCATTCGTGTGCCTGATAGATTACGTTGCTGCTGGTCTTGGCGAGGTTGTGGCGGTAAAAGCTTTCGACAACGAGGGCTGCTGCGTATGAGAACATGTTGGCTTCGTCGTAGTCGCCGTAGCCGTTCATGCTGTTTACTTGGGCGTATTCCCAGAGATTGGCGTAGAGCTGGTCGCGAATTTCGAAGTATGGCTTGAAGTCTACGAGGACTACTTGGGGCTGTCCGGGGATATTCCAGCGGCCTGTGCGTATGACGAGTCCTTCGTCGGCGGCTTTCTTAGTCCAGGTCTTCCATTGTTTCTTGTCTTCGATGAAGAGGGGATTGTCTTTGCCTGCCCAGAAATCGGGACCTATGAAGAGGATTTTGTCGGGCATCGCGTCCTGGAGGGTCTTGGCGCGTGTGGAAAGGACTGTGTAGATGCCTCCTACTTTATTGCATACCTCCCAGCTTGATTCGATGATGTAGTCGGGAGTCTTTTGTTTCTTTGCCATGTTTTTATGCCTTTTTGTTGTTTTGTTGGGCTCTTTTTGCCGTTTTTCGCGTGCAAAGATACAAATTTTTCTCTAAAAAATCGTTAATTTCTTGACAAATGTTCTTTTTGTGAGGTGCTTTTAATAACTTTGCCTTACAAAATATGATATTATTATGATTCGCAGATGTTCGTTTTTGGCTATATTGGCGCTTTGTGGCGTTTTGAGGGCTGATGCTGCCGAGCCTTGGAAAGTTGCTCTTTATGATGCCGGGCAGGGGGTCTCTCTCACGATTGATCTTGTGGGGGAGAGTGTGGTGGTGCCTGGCATGGAGATGTATGGACCGATGGCGGGGTATATGTGCGGCAGGTCAAGTGAGTCGCTCTATGGAACTTGGGTGGTGACTTCGTTCAGGATTCTGGGCGAAAACAAGGCTTCTGTCCGCTTGAGCAACGACCTGGGGAGCGAGACGCAGCAGGCTTTGCTTACGGCGGATTCTGACTCTACGTATTCTCTCAAATTGGAGGGACAGATGGTGATGAAGCGTGTGGCGAACAAGAAGAAGCTTGTCAAGGTCGGTCAGGTTTTCAATTTCAAGCGTTCCCTTGGCCAATGAGCAGCAGGCTCATGTAGAGCAGGTAGCCCAGCGTGAGGAGAATGCCGCCGACGCGGTTTATCTTGTTGCGTAGGGATACGAGGAGAAGGAGTATGCCGCCGGAGATGAGTGTGATCCAGTCGAGTATGCTGATTCCGCTGATTTGCATGGGGTTTATCATCGAGCATACGCCGAGTACGAAGTAGATGTTGAAGAGGTTGCTGCCTAATGCGTTGCCGAGTGCGAGGCCTGCACTCCCCTTGCGGGCTGCGACGATGCTGGTGGCGAGTTCGGGGAGGGAGGTACCCGCGGCAAGTATGGTCAGACCGACTATGCGCTCGCTCATGCCGAGTCTGAGGGCTATGTCTGTGGCGCTGCCTACGAGCATTTGTCCTCCTCCTACAAGACAGCCTATGCCTACTGTGAGCCAGAGGGTTATACTACCCCACCCCTTCGGGGCTTGCTGGGCAAGCGTGGCTTCGTCTTGCGATTGCTTGCTGTGTCGGGCTATGTAGTAGGTGTAGCCCATAAACAGGCTGAAGCACATGAGGAGTATTATTGATGCCCATCGGTCGAGCTTGCCGTCGTGACATAGGGCGAAGAGGAGTATGGAGGCTCCTATGCTCATTGGTATGTCGCGATGCAATATGCCTCGGCTGACTATCATGGGGGCGACTGCGGCTGAGGTGCCTATTATGACTAAGGTGTTGAAAATGTTGCTGCCTACGATGTTGCCTACGCTCATGTCTCCGCTTCCTTGGAATGAGCTTATCACGCTGACGACGAATTCTGGAAGGCTCGTGCCGAGGGCTACGATGGTTAGTCCGATGACGAGCTCGCTGACGTTCCAGCGGCGTGCTACGTTTGAGGCTGAGTCGGTAAATCTGTCTGCGCCCCATATCACAAGCGCGATGCCTGCTACGAGCAGGAGGAGGTTGAGTATCATGAATCCTTGTCTGTGTAATATTCTTCGGCAAAATTACATAAAATATGGGATATTCTCTGCGACTTAGGGATTTTTTTGTTAATTTAAGAGAAAAATCCTACATGATATGCAGAAAAAACACTACCTTTGCACTATAATAATAAAATGGACTTTGCTCTTTATGAAGAAGAATGTCTTGAAAATGTGGGGCTTTGTGGCCTTCCTTATTATATCTTTGGCTGCTTGCAACAAGCATGAGCAGTCGGGGGTGGTCCCTTCTGATGAGAAAGACTCTGTCTCCGTTGTTCATGACACTTTGCTGGTTGTCGTTGCGCCTGACGATGCTATTTGGGGGCATCTCGGCGAGGGAACGGCTATGAGTTCGGTTGAATTTGTCACGGAGGCTGGCGATACGCTGTATCTGAGCAAGTCTGATGAGCTCTCTGGACGTGAGGCGACTATCTTGGGCAGCTTGCGCAACTTTACGGATCGTTTCTGTATCGTGGTAAATGCTGATACGTCAGCTCTCGTCAAGGCTATCAACGTAACGGAAATGCAGGAGATATGGGCTGAGGATAATTATCAGGTTGAGAAATAGATTAAGGTTATTTTTTAGGTTATAAGGTTTTGAGGTTGTAAGGTTTTGAGGTCTTAGTCTTGACAACTGAATGACAAATGACAGTATGACAGAATGACAAAA
>CALZJL010000019.1 GCA_945787625.1 uncultured Prevotellaceae bacterium | reverse complement strand
AAAAAAAAAATGATAATAGAAAAATCATTTAACCTCAACATTGAGGAGAGTATACGCCGACATTGGTCGACGCCAGCTCTGAGCGACTATGGTCAGCACACCATGCAGTACAGCGATGTTGCCGAGGGAATTGCCAAAATCCACATCCTTTTTGAGGAGACAGGTATTAAGAAGGGCGACAAGATTGCTCTATGCAGCCGAAATATGAGCAGATGGGGCGTAGTCTTTCTCGCCACCCTCACCTATGGAGCTGTTGCGGTACCAATACTACACGAATTTCACCCCGAACAGATACACCAGATAGTCAACCATTCGGAGGCACGTATCCTGTTCGTAGGCGACAAGATATGGAAAAATCTCAAAAGCAGCGAGATGCCCAAACTTCTGGGTATTGTACAGATCAACGACTTTACTCTGCTAAATTCCAACGACAAGAAGTTTGCCGAAGTGGCAAGCAGTCTAAACCTGTATTTTGGCAAACACTATCCAGCCAACTTCGGTATCGACGACATCAAATATCACGAGGATGAGCCAGAGGAACTTGCCATCATCAACTATACGAGCGGCACTACGAGCAACTCCAAGGGAGTCATGATACCCTATCGTGCCGTCCTTGGCAATATGCTATGCGCCAACGACATCATAGGCGAACATGCCAAGGCAGGAGATGCGATTCTCTCCATGCTGCCTATGGCTCATACATTCGGCATGTCGTTTGAGTTCCTTTACGAATTCATAATCGGCGTACACGTCTATTTCCTCACCAGCATCCCTACTCCTACCATATTGCTCAAGGCCCTTAAAGAGATTCGCCCTGTGGCTCTCGTATGTGTGCCTCTCATCATCGAGAAAGTGGTACGCAGAGCTGTCATGGAGAAAATCAAGGATCCCAAGATTAAATTGTTGCTCAAGACTCCTTTCGTCGGACGCAAGATTAAAGACAAGATTCGTCAAGGCATACAAGAGGCCTTTGGCGGTAACTTCTACGAGGTCGTCATAGGTGGTGCAGCCATGAATCAAGAAGTGGAGGCTCTGCTGCACGACATAGGATTCAACTTCACTATCGGCTACGGAGCTACCGAATGTGCTCCTCTCATCTGCTGCGAAGACTGGCACAAATTTGCCAAAGGCTCATGTGGCAAGGTAGTGCGCGATATGCAGATAAAGATAGACAGCCGCAACCCATACGACACCCCGGGCGAGATACTCGTGCGCGGACGCAACGTCATGCTCGGCTACTACAAGAACCCCGAGGCTACAGCAGAGACCCTCGTCGACGGCTGGTATCATACAGGCGACCTCGGCGTAATTGACCGCTATGGCAACCTCTATATCAAGGGGCGTATCAAGAACATGCTTCTGTCGAGCAACGGACAAAACATTTATCCCGAAGAAATCGAGGACAAACTTACCAATATGCAGCTCGTGCAAGAATGCGTCGTAGTACAACGCGAAGGCAAACTCGTAGGTCTCGTTTATCCTCAGCAGGACGAAATCAAAAAGCGCAATCTCGATGCGAAAGGAATCAAGGCTCTCATGGAGCACAACCGCAAGACTCTCAACACGCAACTGGCTGCATACGAGCAATTAGCAGCCATTGAGCTGCGCGACGAAGAGTTTGAAAAGACACCAAAGCGCTCGATAAAACGCTTCCTGTATAGTTAATACCACATACATAGGATATAAAATAAATAGGTATAGCGGGTAGCGACAAGAAGTTTAATCAGTCACTACCCTTTTTTAGCAAGAAAATGGATTAAAACTTCGTTTTTTTCCTAAAAAAAGAGTATCTTTGCGAAGCAAAAATACGCCCATTAGGATGAAAGAAATACGTAACTTCTGTATCATAGCTCATATCGACCATGGCAAGTCGACTCTTGCAGACCGTCTGCTTGAGACAACCCAGACCATCAAGGCTACTCACGGACAGATGCTTGACGATATGGATCTCGAACAGGAACGAGGCATCACGATCAAGAGTCATGCCATACAGATGGAATACAACTACGAGCCAGTTGATGCTGCATCGCCACTCTCCGCTGGCAAATATATACTCAATCTCATCGACACCCCCGGACATGTCGACTTCTCGTACGAAGTCTCACGTTCGATAGCAGCGTGCGAAGGTGCTCTCCTTGTCGTCGATGCTACCCAGGGAGTACAGGCACAGACCATCTCCAACCTGTATATGGCCATCGACAACGACCTTGAGATTATCCCCGTCATCAACAAATGCGACATGCCTAACGCCATGCCAGACGAGGTGGAGGATGAGATCATCGAACTCATAGGCTGCAAACGCGAAGAGATAATCCGAGCCAGCGGCAAGACCGGTCAAGGTGTACCAGACATCTTGCGGGCGGTAGTAGAGCGTATCCCAGCCCCAAAGGGAGACGAACAGGCTCCGCTACAGGCACTCATCTTCGATAGTGTTTTCAATCCCTTCCGTGGCATAATAGCCTACTTCAAGATAGTCAACGGCAGTATCCGTAGCGGAGAGCAGGTAAAGTTTATCAATACGGGCAAGGAATACAAAGCTGACGAAATCGGAGTGCTCAAGATGGACCTCAGTCCGCGCAAGGAGTTGCGTTGCGGAGATGTAGGATATATTGTGTCTGGCATCAAGACCGCCACAGAGGTAAAAGTAGGTGACACCATTACCACGATGGAGAACCCCTGCCCGGTTGCCATCGACGGTTTTGAGGAGGTCAAGCCCATGGTCTTTGCCGGAGTCTATCCCATCGAGACCGAAGACTTCGAGAACCTCCGCGCCTCACTTGAGAAGCTCCAGCTCAACGACGCCTCGCTCACATTCACACCCGAGTCATCTGTGGCCTTAGGTTTCGGATTCAGATGTGGTTTCCTCGGTCTGCTCCACATGGAGATTATCCAGGAACGCCTGGATAGGGAGTTCAATATGGACGTCATCACGACCGTGCCCAACGTGTCATACATGGTATACGATAAGCATGGCGAAGTCAAAGAGGTTCACAACCCCGCAGGTATGCCCGACCAGACGCTCATTGACCACATAGACGAGCCCTACATACACGCCACGGTAATCACCAAGACTGACTACATAGGCAATATCATGACCTTGTGTCTCGGCAAGCGTGGCGAGCTACTCAAGCAAGACTACATCTCGGGCAACCGCGTGGAGATACAGTATGCCATGCCCCTCGGCGAGATAGTCATAGATTTCTACGACAAGCTCAAGTCTATCTCAAAAGGCTATGCCTCGTTTGACTACCACCCTATGGGCTTCCGACCCTCCAAACTTGTCAAAATGGACATCCTTCTCAATGGTGAGCCTGTCGACGCCCTCTCCACCCTCACTCACTTTGACAACGCCGAGACCTTTGGCCGCCGTATGTGCGAGAAGCTCAAGGAGTTGCTCCCTCGTCAGCAGTTTGATATCGCCATTCAGGCTGCAATCGGAGCCAAGATTATAGCTCGCGAGACCGTCAAGCAGGTACGCAAGGATGTTCTTGCAAAGTGCTACGGAGGTGATGTCTCACGCAAACGCAAACTTCTTGAGAAGCAGAAGAAAGGCAAGAAGCGCATGAAGCAGATCGGCAACGTACAGGTTCCACAGAAGGCTTTCCTTGCCGTACTCAAACTTGACTAATAATTTGTGACACAAAACTCTATACAGATATGGACATCAGGAAAGACGTAGCGAGAGAGATAGCGCGCCGTTATTGCAGACTCGAGCCCGCAAGCATAGAGATTCTTGCGACTCTACTGATACCGATGAAATTCAACCGGAGCGACATCGTCCTCAACGCAGGTGAGGAATGTACATGTATGTACTATGTCGAGCGTGGCATGGTACGCCAGTTCTACCACAAGAATGGCAAAGATGTCACCGAACACTTCTCTTTCGAGGGAGGAATCGTCATGTGTATCGAGTCACTTCTGAAACACGTTCCCAGCCAGATTACCATCGAGGCCCTTGAGACAACACACCTCTTTGCCTTGCCTCGCAAGGCTCTGTTTGCCGCAATTGACACATGTGCAGAGCTTGGCATACTCTACCGCAAGATTACGGAGCACGCCTTGATTAGCTCACAGCACCATGCAGACTCACAACGCTTCGAGAACGCACAGGAACGCTACGAGCGGCTCATGCGCGAGAAGCCCGAGATTATACTCCGTGCACCCATGATACACGTAGCATCATTCCTACAGATGACGCCCGAGACACTCTCACGCGTTCGAGCTGTAGTCGAAAAAAGCAGTCGTGAAAAATAACCCCCACACCCAGATCACACTCTACTCATGATGATAAGGCTCTCGACGCAATATCGTCATGGCACGATACACCTGCTCGACAAACAGGAGCCGAATCATCTGATGAGAGAGTGTCATACGTGACAACGAGATTTTTTCGTCAGCTCTCTCATACACACAGGGAGCAAAACCATAAGGTCCACCCACTACGCAGAGCAGACGCTTCACCCCTCCGTTCATCTTCTTCTGTAGCCACGCAGCAAACTCTATGCTACGCCGCTCCTCTCCATGTTCATCGAGTAGCACCACCCTGTCGCCAGGTATTATGCGTTGCAGAATGAGCGAACCTTCCGCCTCCTTCTGCTCAGCCTCACTCATCGACTTAGTCTGTCGCAATTCCGGGATGACCTCGATGTCCACGGGCAGATAATGCTTCAACCGTTTCATGTAGTCATCAATCAAAGCGATTATGTGAGTATCTGTGGTCTTGCCCACTACAAGTAGAGTGACTTTCATTTTGTCGTGTTCTGAAATGCACCGATATCAACCGAATCCTGTATGGCAGGACGTATTGAACCTCTGCCGTCTACATCAAGCTTCAAGTCAGGAAACTTAGCAAACACCGAAGCGTCAGCCCTGCGATACATCATCGAACTGTCCGTAGGGGTAAAATCATAAAGACGCTCATACCCCTGGAATCGTGTAAACTGGCTCTCTCCACGTACCTCAAGGTCATCCGTCTCATAGATGGTACGCACGAAGCGCAACGAGTCTGCATCGGAATTGACCGTACGCATATAGCAGTTGTGGAAGAGATAGTCCACCCTATACTGTTCGTCATCGGGGTATTTGGACTGCATCATAAAATCGCCGCTCACCACATCATCGCCATAACCGGTTACGACACAGTTATAGAAATGAGCCTTTTCCACAGGCCAATACAAACGGTCGTTATAAGACAGTTCGTTGTCCGTTATAGCCAAAGCCATACCTCTCTCGGAATCATAGTTGTAGTACTGCGCCAATGTGCAAAATATCATCTCAGTCTCTCCACCGAGCATTCTGTACAAGTCTCCAAACGAGTTACTCAACTGCGTATTGTAGCACAGCAGACTCGAACGTATTGTAGACAAGGCATTACCGCCCGAATTGTGAAACACGCTATTGCTTATTGTCAGGCGGGTATCGACAGCTTCGAGTCCGAATGTCGCACTATGCATATCAAGACAGTTGATGTGATGATGATTGTCCTTGCCAGCCAATCGCACCCCACCCCATTGCTGAGGAGTATTGTCGTAAGGAAGGTAGTCAAATAGCCCTCCCGTACGACTACCTCGCATTATCACAGGATTGCCAAAATCGCCCTCTACATTCAGTACTCCGTCGACCTGCATCAAAGCATCGTGGTCAAACATCAGACACGTGCCAGCCTTGAGCGTGAGGGTAGCACCCTTTGCAACCTCAAGAGTATCATGCACCACAATGGGGCGATGTGACTCTATCACCTCGTCATGGTCAATCAGCTTGCGTCCGTACCAATGGTAGGCATTCTGCCCGTATGCCAACAGAGCGATGTACTGTTGCGCTCCGTTCTCCAACTGGAAATATATACTGTCTGTCCAAACAAGGATATCATCGGTATCCTCGTCGGGCAACGTTGCCTCGACGAGTACGAAGAGGCTGTCACCACCTGCGACATCAAAATTGGCACTCACACCTCCCGGCACATGCTCTCCGTCTACATTCACCCTGAAATGGCTTGCTGCACCATGCTTCAGTCCGAGCCTCGTGATACGCACCCCCTTGTCATTGGTATTGAATACTATCACCCTGTTCGTACTGCTACTGATTGTCGTAATCAAGGTATCAAAGCACACCGTATCGCTACCGAATGTGAGCCTCGCACCTGCATCCACGCCAAAAGACTCAAGGTCGCTACAAGCTGTCATCAAGACCGCTCCGACCAGCAATCCTATTAAAGTCCCGTTTTTCAAGTCTCGGATATTATACATTCTTCAATACTGCCAGCAAGTGGTCCCACACCAGCTTCACGGTCGGAATCAGCATCCGCTCGTCAGGACTGTGTACTCCACGCATAGTCGGTCCCATACTTACCATGTCCATACCTGGGAACTTCTCGCTGAACAAGCCACACTCCAGTCCTGCATGAATACCTCCGACGAAAGGCTCCTTGCCAAAGAGCTGCTTGTACTGCTCCACGACTACGGTCAGCAGTTTACTGTCAGGATTCATCTTCCACCCCGGATAACCCTCGCCCGTCTCGACATCTGCGCCAGCAAGCATGAAAGCTGCACGAAATGCTGCCGCCACATTGTGACGCGCGCTCAATATTGAGCTACGCTGCGAAGAGTTGATACGAATGGTCTTGTCCTCGACGTGCAAATGAATGCTTGCCAGATTCGAACTCGTCTCTACCAGATCTATGTCCTGACACATGGCAAACACACCATTAAACACGGCTTGAAGCGAAAGAATCAGATTGCGCGCCGTCTTGGCATCTACGACATATTCAGGCGAAGTTTCGCTCTCAAGTACAAACTCCATAGTCCTCTCAGTCCTGGAGAATTCCTCCTCGACCTCAGCCTGATATACATTCCAGTCTACGCGCAACTGTTCCTTGAACGCATAAGGCACGGCGACCAAAGCCATAGCCTCTCGTGGAATGGCATTATGTAGTCCACCTGCCTGTATGTCTGCCAGACGAAGTCCAGTCTTCTCCATCTCCATAAAGAGGAAACGTGCCAGCAACTTGTTAGCATTTGCACGCATTTTGTTGATATCATCTCCACTATGTCCACCTGTCAGACCCTTAATCGTCAGACGTGCAAAAAACATATCCTTTGTCGCAGGCTCCTGTTCGTAGTGAAACACAGCCGTCGTGCGGCATCCGCCAGCACAACTCACGAAGATACAACCCTCCTCCTCATTGTCGAGGTTTATCATCATGCGCCCTTTGATAAAGTCTTCAGGCATGGCCTGAGCACCAGTCAGTCCCGTTTCCTCATCGCGTGTGAAGACACACTCCAGCGCAGGATGAGGGATATCTGTCGAGCGCAACAGGGCTATCTCCATAGCACACCCTATACCATCGTCAGCACCCAGAGTTGTACCTTTGGCCTTGAGCCAGTCACCATCTACCCAAGTCTGTATGGCGTCCCTTTCGAAATCAAACTCGACCTCGTTGTTTTTTTCGCAGACCATATCCATGTGACTCTGCAAAACCACAACAGGCCTGTCCTCCATACCCTTAGTAGCAGGTTTGCGAATGACGACATTACCAATTTCATCACGCACAGTCTCAAGACCGAGTTCACGTCCTACACCCAGGAGATACTCCATCATCATGTCTTCCTTCTTCGAAGGACGAGGAACCTTGTTTATTTCACTAAAGGCCTCAAACACGGAGGCTGGTTGCAACAATTCTATCATATCCATACATTATATAACCTATACATACATAACACTCACAGAAAGCCAAATATTTTCCAAACGCATAAAAGCAAACATTTTTTAACAAAATATAGAAGATAATATTTGGCTAATAGCACCCTATTTCATATCTTTGCGATTGCAAATATACAAAATTATGTTCAAACTCGCATTAATTATCTGTGGAATTTGTCTTGTCAGCGTGCTTCTCCTCTCCGTAGGGGTAATACTCCGCCCCGACGGCAAGTTTCGTAGTTTGCACATAGGTCAAAGCCCACACATGCGCAGTCGCGGTATACATTGCGTTCAGAGCATGGACAAAATCATGCGCAAGACAAGCCCTCACCGCGTGTCAGAGCGCCGGTGTGACAAATGACAAATGACAAATAAAAAAAAATGATATACATATAGGTATGAATAAAAAACACATCATTCTCTCCCTCGCCCTTGCAGCGGCTCTCGCTTCATGTCAAGGAAGTGGCACCGAACCAACAAGCGAAGCCAACGAACCCTCCCAATCAGTCACAGGTCTCAAGATAGCCTACGTCGAGCTTGACTCTCTGATGAGCAAATATCTGCTCTACAAGGACTACGAAGAAGTCCTTACCAAAAAAGGAACAGAGATACAGGCCACCCTTGCCCAAAAGCAACGCCGCCTTGAGTCCAACGCCGTTGCCCTCCAGAGAAAGTACGAATCAAACGGCTTCACCACACGCGACGAACTCGAGAGAGCACAGACCGCTTTGCAGAACGAGCAGATGCAACTGCAGCAGATGGCCGAGAAGCTCAACATGGAATTCAACGAAGAGCAAGAACGCATCAATCAAGAAGCCCGCGACAGCATTCAGGCTTTTCTCAAAGTCTACAACAAGGACAAGAAGTACGACTACGTCATGATTAAGGCCGGAGACAACCTACTTGTAGCCAATCCAAAGTACAACATCACCAACGATATTGTCAACGGTCTCAACAAACGCTACAAATCTACCCACAAATCTGGCAAGAAATAAGTAAAAAGGCAGTTTTTTACCCTATTATAAGAACTTTGTGGGCACAAAGTATTGCCATATTCAGAAAAAAATCATAACTTTGCAGCCGATTTATGCCGTAGAGGCTCAAAAAGCGAACCGACACATGTTGATTCCGCCTCGCGGTCAAACCCGTTATAACACATAAATAAAAAATGTACGCAATCGTAGAGATTAACGGTCAGCAGTTCAAGGCCGAGGCAGGCAAGAAGCTCTTCGTACACCACATCGCAGGTGTAGAAGCAGGTCAAGCTGCTGAGTTTGAGAAAGTATTGTTGGTTGACAACGACGGCACAGTTACAGTAGGACTCCCTACAGTAGACGGAGCCAAGGTAGTATGCGAAGTAGTATCGCCGCTCGTCAAGGGCGACAAGGTACTCGTCTTCCACAAGAAGCGTCGCAAGGGCTACCGCAAGCTGAACGGTCATCGTCAGCAGTTTACCGAGTTGACAATCAAGGAAGTTATCGCTTAATTCACTAAAATCACAGGAGGAACAACAAATGGCACATAAAAAAGGTGTAGGTAGTTCAAAGAACGGTCGCGAGTCAGCAGCACAGCGACTTGGTATCAAAATCTTCGGTGGTGAGAAGTGCATTGCCGGTAATATTATCGTACGTCAGCGTGGCACACGCCACTACCCTGGCAAGAACGTAGGCATCGGCAAGGATGACACCCTCTACGCTTTGGCAGACGGCATCGTGACATTCCGCAAGGGACGTCTCAACCGCTCCACAGTAAGCGTCGAGCCAATCGCAGAGGCATAAACGCCACGCGAGATTATTTAGCTCAAACTAACAGACAAGACAAGGTCTGAGGAGAGAAACAAATCCTTAGACCTTGCTTTTTTAATCACGACGACATGAAAAAGACAATAGCATCAGCCATGTTCGCAACGATACTCAATCTTTTTGGTTGCAACGCACAGACCGAGAAATTCCAATCCGTTTCCCCAGCTACATTTACCCAAATCATCGCCGACACCACCGTCATACGCCTCGATGTCCGCACACCTGAAGAGTACGAGCAAGGACATATAGACAACGCTCTCAACATCAACATCTTGAGTGATGACTTCGACAAGACAGTCAGCGCCACTCTCCCCAAAGACAAGACCATAGCCCTTTATTGTCGCAGCGGCCATCGCAGCAAGAAAGCAGCCCGACACCTCGCCAGTAAAGGATACAAGGTAGTCGAACTCAACACAGGCTACATCGGTTGGGAGAAATACCGACATTAAAGACAATCCATCATCCCCCATACACCATGACAACACGACGACTTAACTCGCTCGACGTCCTACGCGGACTCGACCTTTTCCTACTCGTCTTCCTCCAACCAGTCTTATTGTCGCTACTATCGCATACCGATGCCTCCTGGAGCAAGGCAATTCAATACCAGCTCGACCACGAAGTATGGCAAGGATTCCGCTTTTGGGATCTTGTCATGCCCCTCTTCCTATTTATGAGCGGAATATCCATGCCCTTCGCCCTATCCAGATTCATCAAAGGAGAAGCCCCAGCCAGCCAAGCCACATACAAGATACTCCGACGCTTCATCATACTATTCGTATTGGGCATGATAGTACAAGGCAACCTCCTATGGTTTCGCCCCGAATACTTCATGCCTTACAACAACACACTACAGGCAATCGCCACAGGCTACCTCATCACGGCAATCCTGCTCCTGAGCAAAGCAAAGCTCCCCACCCAGATATTTATCAACATCATACTCCTCGCCTCATACACCCTCCCCATGATGATAGTAGGAGACTATACCCCTACAGGCAACCTCGCCAGCCATATTGACGCCATCATCATGGGTAGTCACCGCGGAGACCCCACCTACGCATGGATACTGCCCAGTATCAACTTCGCCGTCACAGTATGGTTTGGAGCCCTTGCCGGACAGATTATACGCCTCACCCCCACCCCCGACACACGCGTCACGATACACCTCACAACCATAGGAGCTATCCTAATCGCATCAGGATTGCTATGGAGCATCGACATGCCAATCATCAAAAGAATCTGGACAAGTAGCATGACCCTCTATTCAGCAGGACTCTGCTTCATGCTTATTGCGCTGTTCTATCAGCTTATAGACGTCTGGCAAATACATACCCCATTTACATGGCTCAAGATCTACGGCATGAACAGTATCGTCGCCTATACCGTAGGCGAGACCATCGACTTCCGTTCCATAGTGTCCTCCGTCAGTTACGGTCTCGCACCACTCCTCGGTGAGTACTACGATACATGGCTCACCTTCGGCAACTTTGCCATACTCCTGTTCATACTCACCATCATGTATCGCAGCAAGACCTACATTAAAATCTAATCATCGCAAGCCTGCAAACCTACACAAACCCATGCAACAACACCGATACGAAATACTTGACGGGCTCCGAGGCATCGCAGCCATAATGGTAGTCATCTTCCACATCAGCGAAGCATTTTCATACGATCCCGTCTACAAGCACCTCAACCACGGATATCTCTGCGTAGACTTCTTCTTCGTACTATCAGGCTTTGTCATCGGACACGCCTACCTCGACCGACTCATGACACACAAGATGACCCCCTGGAGCTTCATCAAGACCAGACTCATACGACTCCAGCCCATGGTATTCTTCGGCATCATACTCGGAGCCCTGCTCTTCTACTTTCAAGAAAGCCCTTACTACCCAGGCATAGCCAATGCCAGTCTCACATATCTTGCAGAAAACATGCTGTCCGGTTTTCTTATGATACCCATCACCCCCGAGACGAACGTCAGAGCCAACGGAGAGATGCTACTGCTCAATATTCCCCAATGGTCAATGGTATTCGAATACATAGCAAACCTTGCATTCTGTCTTATCGTCTACAGGGTAGGCAAGAAAAGCCTCTCCATACTCACAGGAATCTTCGCACTCCTCATCATAGACAGTTCCCTTACTCTCAACATCTTCGGCCTACTTCAGCCTCACGATTACCCCTGTTCCCTCAACGCAGGCTGGTCCTTCACCACCGAGCAGTTCTACATCGGCATAGCACGAGTCGGCTGGTCATTTTTCACCGGGTTGCTCATATATCGAATGCTCACCCCCACCATAAAACGCC
>CALZJL010000018.1 GCA_945787625.1 uncultured Prevotellaceae bacterium | reverse complement strand
CAACCAAACAACTATTCTCCCTTCGCCGGCGCCACATTGCCTACGAAGGAGACTGAGATTTGTCCTCCCCACAGACAGTTGCATTTGGAGTTGTCGAGGAGGGCTGGAAACATGGCGACTTTCTCCTTGCCTCCGGGCGACCATGGGGCTACGATGTTGGGTATGCAGGGCATGGGGGTGAGCACTCCTGCCGCGGCGGCTGTGGCTGATGCTACTTGGGGATTGGCTAAGGAGCGACACATGCCGAAGGGTTTGATGTTGAGCATGGGTGCGAAGTCCATAGTGTTTGCCATGGCCTGTCCACCACACTTGGGGCGTGGGCCTACGACAGAAAGCTGTGAGGGTGCCATGCCTTGATTGCAGGTGAGCAGAGCGGTGTTGGTTACGAATTTTCCCATCTTTTATATTAAACTTTAATTTTCGATATATATGAATTCGGTCAGCCCGATGGTGATCTTGTCTCCGTGATATAGGGGGGCAGGCTTTCTGATCTGCTTGCCGCATAGCATGGTGATGCCGCCTTCGTGGGGGTGCAGGTAGGGTCGCAGGCCGTGGAGCCGTATGTCGGCATGAATGGGGGCGAGGTCTGCTTTGGCGTCCCACGTGATGTGGATATGGCAGTCTACGGAGCGGCCTATGGTGACTCTGACATCGGGTGCGGAGCGCAGCCACTTGTAGAGGGCGATGTCCATCTGCTTGATTGGGGCTGCGATGCGTAGGAAAGCATGGTCGTTGTCCGGCATACGCTGCGCTATGAAGACTGAGGCTGCGATGCTCATCAGCATCTGTACGATTGAGACGGAGGAGATACTCTCCACGAAATACATGTCGACGAACAAGTTGGACACGAGCGCCACGACTCCGGCAGAGGCTGCTGCCATGAGATGGTGTCTGTAGTTCTGACGCACACGGGTGTGGAGGGTGCTCGACGCGGTGATGACGAGCATGGAGAGCGATGCAAACGCCCACCCGTATGTGCCCGAGTCGATGTTTGGCAGGAGGCGTGCCAGGATATTGTATACGACGTAGAGAAGGCTGACTGCGAGCATGGCTCCGAGACAGCGTGCGGCGATGTTGGCAGCGCGGGTGGCGAGCTTGCCACGATGGGTGGTGAGAAGCGAGAGCATGAAGGTCAGAATCAGCGAGAGGGATATCATCTGGAGTGCTCCGCTTCGCATATAGCCTGTCTGCATCATGGTATCGTAGTCGACGAAACTGGTGGGAACGAGGCGTACCACGATGCTGAAGAACCCGGGGAAGAGAAAGGCGAGGAGATACGACAAGAGACCTGCCACGCCTGCGAGCATGAGCCACTTCTGATGATAGAGGGCATTGCGAGGGTCAAGGAGATTGCTGCGGTTGTAGTAGTGGGCTCCGTGCGGACATTGGGCTCCGTGTTCGGTACATTTCTGTCCGTTCTCCTCCCAGCAGCTGAGGTGCATGGGGTGCTTGCAGCGTGCCACAATCATCTCGCCCTTGACAAACCTGCCCTTGCAATGATAGCAGGTGGTGCCTACGGTGTTGCCCTGGAGGGTCATCTGCGGTCCTGTGTATGGGCCTGTATATTTGCGTCGGAACTGCAGGTAGCGCAGCCACGGCTCGACTATCTGCATGGCGAGGTATGCGAGCATGAGCAGTATGATGCCAAAGATGGTACCGCGGAGCACGATGACGGTGTAGTAATACGGCGGGCGGCCTACGATGATGGGCTCGTCGATGCTGCCTTTGTCAAAGGTGGCGGTAGCGGTGTAGCGTGTGCTGTCGTTCTTGTCGGTAAAGAGCAGCTGTAGCTCGTTGCGTTCGCCGATGAAATATCGTCCTTGGGGTATCCTGACGGTCATGACATAGTCGTTGAAGGTGATGTCCATGGCCTGGATTATCTTCATTATGGTGCGCGAGGTGAAGGTCTCGTAGTATTTGCCGCCTGACTTTTCGGCTACGAGACGCATGATATTGGCTCCCTCGATGTCGGAAACTGAGGTGTTCTCGTCTTCGAGCAGGACGCAGAAGATGCGTGTGGTGGTGTTTTCGAGCTGTGCGGCCTTGGTGATGAGCTCTATCTGATGCTGATAGTGGTCGTAGTCGAGGGGGATATCGGCATCTTGGGGGTCATAGACCATGCCGTTGGAGAAGACGGCGAGAGCCTTGTGACGGGACTGCGAGTAGTCTTTGCCTGTGAGATGCATTTGCCGTATGACATCGACGATGCTCTTGTAGAGAAATGAGTACGGGAGGTCGTAGGTCTTCTTGTCTGTCAGTGGGGATACCTGCGAAATATAGTTGTTGATGACGTACTCCGTAGCCGGCATTATCTGCGTTGTCCGACCCTCGGGGAGCATGAATGCGATGTAGAGATTGTCGTGGCAGAACACGCGCGAGAGCACGCTGACATAGTTTCTCTGCAGGGCTATGAGGTCGGGACTGAGCGTGAGGTCGACGAGGGCAAACATGATGACACCCTCATCGAGCATCTTCTGGGCTGCGACGTAGCGGAACGACAGGATATCGAGGGGTCGCTCTGTGCGCAGCACCCCGACATCATGAATCGAGGTGGTGACATTGACGCTCACGGCATTGGTGTCGGTGAGGATCGGGGCGGTACAGTCGGGAGCGATGTCTATCTCCATGGTGAGACTGTCATTGCCGGGCGAGAAGACCTGACGGGTGACGCTGAGCTCGGTGTCGTTGACTTCGCGCCCGAGCAGGTTGGTTATCTCCTGACGGAAAGTGTCGCACGAGCCGAGCAGGGCTGTGAGCAGCAGAGCGATGAGGGCTCTGTATCTGAGACGAGGCGTATGTGGAATCATATTGTGCTTCATATTTCTGGGATTGGCTGTCCGTCTTTGTCGAGCTTGCCGGACAATTGCTCCATCTGTTTCTTAACGGCCTTGGCAGCTTTTATCCTGCTCTGTACCATACTGAATGCCATGAAAAGTATGGCAGAGTATGCCGCATAGGGCAGTAAAGCCTTGATACGGTCTATGGGCGAGACGTACTCCTGCTGCTGAATATGGGCTGACATTTGTTTGATACGTACATAGTCATTCTCTATGGCGTCCATGCTGGAGGCAAGGGAGGCATCGGCCTGAAGACCTTCCTTGGCGATGTTGTACTGCTTGTCGATGTCCGACATGAGGAGCTGCTCGCGCCCTTTGAGATCAGCGAGCTGCTGCGCTGTCTTGGGGCTCAGCGAGAGCAGGTCGGCACGCTTCTGCATGTCGAGATATGCGGAGAGCTGGGCGTGTATGTAGGACTGTGCATCGCGGTGAGCCTTGACCTTTTCGGCACGTTGCGTGGCAGAGGCGAGCGAGTCCTGAGCCTGGGCGAGAAGCACCTGCACCTGCGCAGACAAGGTAGTGAGATTCTCGCTCTGGGCTATGAGTGGCATAATGGTCTGCTGGTAGAGCTGCCACTCTATCGTGGTAGTCTGGATATTGCGCCGGAGAATGTCAAGGTCGCCTATGCGCGCTTTCGATATGATGGGCAGCACCCTCTCTATCTTCTGCACATAGTACTGCACCTGCTCTTCGGCTCCCGTTTCCATACTCTCGGCGTAGGGATAGTCGTCGTCTGCCCTGAGATGGCTGCAAGGGCAGAGCGACATGGCGCAAAGGAGCAGGAATGCTGGCAATATGTGAGTCGGTCGGAGCATCATTTAAAGATTTGAATATGTTTGGGCGTATGACACGGACTTGTCGTAGAGACTCTTGGCATTACGCTGCTCGGGAGTATGTATGCCAAACTGTCTTATCTTCTCGTCGGTAGAGGCCTTGATGTCGCGTATACGAACTATGAGGTCGTGCTTCTCGATGGGGTCCTTGCTGACGAGATACTGCGCCATGGCCTGATCTATCTGGCGTGCCGCAGTCTGAAGTACGGCAGGAGGGAGGTTGATGGCGAGTATTGCCTTGCCAGCTTCGGTCTCCTCCATGGGGGGAACGTACTGGCACTCCACCTTGCCTATGGAGTCGACATAGGCGTTGTAGGCATCTATAAGGCCGAGCATAGCTGCACACTTGACATCGCGCCCGAGAGGACGGTATTTGTCTTGCAGGAAAGCCTTGTGCTGCCCGAAGAGCTGAAGAGCTTCCTTGCTGCTGACCTTGAGCCCAGGTGCGCTGGAAATGAGGCGATGCCATGAGTCGCGCACCTCATCGGCAAGGAGGGAGAGAGACTGCTGGCGCGACTCCGTGCCGAAACAAGGATCGCGCTGTATGTGAATCTCATACTGGCGATTGAGGTCGCGGTCGCAGACTATGTCGTAGTGAGGCTTGCTCTTACAGATGAGAGACAGCGGGAACGGGAGCGGAAAAGACTTGGGAGTGTGGCTCTGGAGTATGAAGAGGTTGCGCAGGGTGATGATCGTCCTGTCGGTGCGCGGAGTGAGCTGGAGGACTGTGACGACGGAGTCTGGCACGAGCGGACGCACACGCATGGTGTCGACCACGGCAAACGTAGTGTCGGTCTGAATGAAAGGGTTGACTATATGCCTGCTCCGCGGCTTGGCCCAAGTGCGGTATACTCTGCGCAGCAGATGAAACTTGGTCACAGGGGGAACCATCACCTCATAGCCGAGCTTCTGCGGTCTGAGGTTGCGGCAATCGCTGAAGATACGCTTGACAGGCTGCTCGCTCGCCAGAGCTATGAACGGACGGTCCACACGCATGACTGCCCGAAGCTGATCCTTGCCCTCATCGTACGAGAGGGAGACCCTGACTCGCGCTCCCTGAGGGTCGAAAGGAATCTCGACAACGTCCTCGTAGGCAGAATCTGCCGACACGAGTGCCAGAACCCTGTCACACTCTGGATAGACAATCTCCTTGTGGCTCGCGCACGATGCCATGGCAGCGATGGCGGCAGCGAGGAGGAGTATAGGCGTATGGTTGTGTCGTTTAGTCATCAGTATCAGTAGTTTGGTCGTTGGTTGAAATATATCAGTCTCTTGGGCTCGCCGGTTTCTCTGACCCAACGCGCCACGTCGAGGTCCTCAGGATACGGAGGGGTCATCTCGGCGTGATAGAGTTCGTATCTGAGATACGAGGCAATACGCTCTACGCCCCACGCGAGGTCCACAAACGTATTCAGGCGGTTGAGACACACGTGTCCGGCCATGTCGCCACGATAGCGGACATTGGGGTGATACGGCACCGGGGGCACGAACCTGAAACACGGCGGAGCGTCTACACACGGATAGTTGGGAGGCAGAGTGATGAGCATCTTGTAGCCACGGTGAAACTCAGGAGCTCCGTCCTCCCCCACCCCGCAAATCGACAGCAAGTCATAGTCGACCACAAACTGCGTCGGGCACCCCTCAGGGTCAGACGCGTCGATGGCCACCCGTATGGACTGCGAATGAGCAAACCTCTGGCGCATGGTCTCCCACTCGTGAAATCGTCGTCGTTGCGCTCCTGTCATCGTAGCAGAGAGAATTAGAGTTTATCCAGGGAAAGGATCTGGCACGAGAAACAACGTGTCACCATTAGAGATGCCATAGTCCAGCAGAGTCTGGTCGGCCTTGCCGATACGCGGACGCAGGATATGAATCTCATGCAGCTCCTCGTCTTCCTTGCCGAAGAAGTAGTCCATCGGAGCACCCGTAGAGTCAATCGAGGGGAAGTCGAAGAAGAGCATGCCGTCCTTGTTGGTAGCATGACGCACGTTTGACATAAGCTGAGCCAAAGGCAAAAGAGGGTTGACCACCCTAAACCTCACCGTCTGGTCCTTGTATACTATGTTCAGAAAGAAGTCTTGCATGTCATTCAAGTATGTCTGTCTATATATATATTATAATGTGTATTAGTGTGTGTGACGGTCATTCGTGGAGAGACGCGTTGTAGCCCATGAGAGTCTGCGAAGCGTTGCTGCCACAGACCTCGAAGCGCACCACCATGTCGAAGGGCAACAAGTGTTCACGCAGGAAGTCCGCGAGAGGACGAAGCTCCTCGCTGCGACGGGCATAGGCTGCGGAATCGAGCCCATCTATCCTGACGGTATAAGTCACCATAGGCAAGCTCGCCACGGTATTGTCATAATCGCTGAAAGACCCCTTGCGAAAGCTCACATCATGCCCCGAAATGAGAGAAAGCAGTCTGCCCACCAGAGCGATGTCGCCACGCATATACCTGACGTAGGGCAACAAGACCGCAGCCTCAAGCCTGAGCTGACTCGTCTCAGCCTCCATGTCGTAGGCGAAACAATGGCGCAACACATAGCCCAACTTCATGCCCAGCAACTCGGACGTCTGCCCCTCCAGCCTCATTCTATGGTCGAAAAACACGGAATCGATGGGAGCAAACGCCTCGCGCAGCAAGTTGAGCCGCTGGTGAAGACGAGCATAAAGCCTGCGTTTGTCACCGCCGCGCAAATCGCCCTCCTCAGACAAAAACGACTCAGGCAACAAGCTGAGATAACTGTCGCGAGCCAGCTCCACCACGCCCTCGCCGCCCTCAGGAAGAGACATCACATCGGGCGAATAGTTGCGGTAGAAAGTCCCCCGGTGACACACAGCCCACTGGTCAGCCACCTCGGGATAGAGCCGGTTCAACAGAAACTCTGCACTAATCTCCTTAATCATTCCTGCACCCTCATCTTTACAACAATCGGATATATATTCGCCGAACGAGCCTGCATCATCTTCTCCAGACAGACCTCAGCCGTAGCGAGCCTGCCCATCATGGAGCGACGGATATAGGCATTGTTACGAATCGTAATCTCCACCTGTATGGCATAGGTATGAAACTGTCCGCTGTCGAGACGACGATTGCCGACACGAATGTCCTGAATCAACTCAGGCACAATGCTGTAGCGCGTCTGCAGCTCATTGTAGCAAAACAGTTTGAGGTCAGACGGCGTGACGAGCCTGTCGGCCGTAGCCATGTGGTAATGAGCCAGCGAACGCTCAGCCACCTCATCGCGCACCTCGTCCTTGCCATCGAGCACCACGGCCATCACCCTCGTCTCACCCTCGTCGAGCAAGGCAGGAGCCCCCATAGCATCACCCACACGAATACGCCCTGCCCCGGCACCATGAGTGACCAGATAACTGGCCGTCAGCGAAGAGACCTCAGCCCCTCGCGTACGCATCACAGGCTCCATCGTCAGATACACCCCCTCAAACGAAGACTCCCTGCTCCCCGACATCGCCAAGATGTCACGCAGCACCCCCCTGAGACGCGAGATAATATCCCTGCCATTGCCCCCCATAGACTGAAAAGCGTAGTAGTCAGAATGATAACGCGTGATGAGATTGCTCACGAGCTTCACCAGCCTGCCACGATTGAAGCGATCGGCAGCCACCCTCCTGACCTGCAAAGGCATCGTAGCATAGATCTGCTCGTTGGCAGGACGCAACAAGTGCAGGAACTGCTCCCCCTTAGACCCACGGCCATCACCACAGATACGCACCACAGGCTCAGAGTCCGACAGCTGGCAAGAGCGGCACTCGGCATTGGCAAGGAGCAAGACATTGAACGTCAGGACATCGGCAGTCAGCTCGAAACCATCCTTCACACCGTGAAACTCAAAAACCAAGTCAACATGATCAGCAAGAGGGAACGTCCCTCCACGCCCCACGCTGAAGAGCAGCACATCATGCGCCGCAAACAAGTCCATCGCCAGATTGGAAGCAAAAGGCGACAGATTGCCCCTCGCCCCACCACTACGCACGGCATGCTTGCGGTTATATAGCAAAGTGTCGAGCGAGAAAGGCACACTCATAGGCTGATTCGCAGCGTCCCACGGCGCGATGAGGTCAAGCTGCTCGCCCGAAGCCTGCAGACACGTCACCTCCAGCTCGCGGAAGCGCAAGTCGCTGACAGCAAAAGTGAGCCCCCCGAGGCTGCCCACCTGATACGGGAAATCCAGCCCCACACGCCAGCGTCTGCCATCGAGCCGCTGAATCTCGATATGAGACACAGCATACACCGTAGAGTCCAGCACAGGCATGAAAGGGAAAGACCTCTCGCCCACCTTGTGAGTAAACACCAAGCTATGGTCCACCCTCACAGGCTCCGCAGCACTCGAAGCAGTCCTCACACACACCGTCGCCGGCACAGCATGCGAAGCCTCCCCCACCTTGAGCATATCGTCAAACTCCTCAAGAATCTCAGTCTTGAGATGCTCTATACAGCCATCAATCTCATTAGCCTGATAAGCCAGCGCAGTCATCAGTACAGCAAAGACCGGGTCCTGCTCAAGCCCCTCAAGCAGTTCGGGACGGTCGCTCGCCTTCCAAATCGCCGCAGCACGCTCCATGAGTTCCTCAGCCCGCTGTCTCGTCTCAAACAAATTCAATGCCATACTTTAATCGTAGTCTTGTATTGATAAGGTAAATTGAGCGACTTGACCACAGCACGAATCGAGAGCACAATCTCCCTCTGCTGCCTAATATAAGTCATCACCACATTAGTATCCGTCAGTCGAGGCTCATAGAGCGAGAGCACACGGTTAAACTCAGCAGCAAAAGTCTGAAGATTGTTGGACGTCCCCGAGAGCTTCTTGCCATAGACCGACTCCCCCGTATCCTTATAGTCAAGCACCGTACCCTCAGCCTCATTGAAATTCTCAAACTTCAGAGCCGTGAGAATAAAGCCATACTGCGGGTCACACACCACATCGCCCACGGCCGTCGACAAGAGACACTCGATATGCCTGTTGAGCGACGTCTTGAGTTTCTCATCGCGCCCAAGCCCCTTAGGAGTAATCTGCAACGGAATATGTATCATATCATCGGCATATAAGTATCCTCAACCTTCTCGTCAGAACGCACACACATGCCCGAGAGCGCATCCATGAGAGCATCATACAAGTCGCGATACATCGGGTCGCGCAAGTCAACCCCCAGCTGCCTGCGCAGCTGCGGACGCAGCTCTCCCTCGATATGTTCCAACATGCTCCGCCTGATGTCGTCAGTAAGCTTCGGCACCAGCTCGTCAGTCAGACGCTCACGAATCAGAGGCTCAAGACTCCCAGTAAGACGCGCCGAAAGCTCCGCCTCAATCTCACGCTTGACAGCCTCAATGTCAATCTCATCCTTTCTGAGCACCACCCTGTCCAGAACCTCAGGCAGAGCCTCAAGATACCTCTCCATCCACGCCAGATAAGCATTGACATCATACAGCCACGGCACCTCGTCGACCCTCGCCTGCAGCGAAGCCACCCCCTCGGGCAAAGCCTCAAGGCCAGCCCCCATCACCTCGACGACGAAATAAGAAGCCGTAAGCACCGCATTGCGACACAGCTCCATCATCACCGGCGTGAGCCGCCGGACATCAAGACACCGCAACTCGAAAGCACAACGCAGCAACGCCCTGCGCCCCTCAGACTTGTCAAGATTCCTATGCTCCGCAAGACGTCTGAGCGACAAGGCAAACTTCTCAAGATACTGCCCCAGACGCGGCTCGCCAGCGATGACCAACGTCGGCACGATATAGTCCGAATCAGCACGCAACGTACGATTCTCCACAAAAAAATGCTGCAACGGCAACACATCAGGATTCTCCCTCAACTGCTGCGCCGTAAAGACCTCAAACTCAGGCTTCGAACTGACATAGCCCACCCCACCACGCTCGTAGGCACAGCTCTGCCCACCCTCGCGCAGCACGACATAAAGCTCCCCGCTGCCAGCCTCAACAGCCTCGCTCACCGCCCCCGACGCCGCGAAATCCACGACAAAGTCACCCGACGCCGCCAGCATACACCCCGAAGGCAGCAAGGCAGTACACTCCAGCCCCGTAATCTCGTAATTCTTGCGCACAAACGCACCACTGAAAGCAAACGCACTACCCGGCAAAAGACCCACGAGCCCCCCACCCACAGCAGCACGCAGCGACAGCTCGTCGCGCTGCAGCATATCAGCCTCAAACTGTCTGAGCACCGACGCACTCAGCGCCATGCCATCCGTCCAATTTATGCGAGCATTATAATCCATCAGAATCTACGTATCAACTTAGAAACAGTCATCTGACCATTCTCATTCATCGTGCGCTCCCCCACATACTGTACCGCGATGCAGAGAATGCAAATATCCATGGTGGCATTATTATTTTCCCCCTCCCCCCTCTGGCTGTCATAATGCTCATCGAGCGAAACGATATACCCCTCCACGACCATCGCACTCTCATAGTCCACGAGACGCCCCGCCTCGTCAAACGCCGCATTGTTGATGATCGAGAACTGAGCAGGCTCGCCCATCCTGAGCAAGCGATACAGCGACCTCGTATTGACATTGACCGAAGTATTGAGCGTAAGATTGAGCGTACTCCCCGACGTGTCGCCATACGGCAAGCCACCATTGTCGCGAGCCCTCGACAGAGCATAGTCATACTGCTGCACCAGCATACACCTGTCCCTCTCCACGAGGCTCATCACGGTAAAATCTTCCGTCAGAAACATGGTCTTCGTCCTAATAGTCATACTTCTCGTTAAACTTAGCCAAATCCACATCGACGTGCGCGACACCCCCCAGAGCACCGCCCAACGCCCCTCTCTCGCCATGCCTCAGATACTCCAAGCCATCAAACTCGACAGCCCCGGGCGAGAACGACAACGTCAGATACCTGCGCTGAGGCCTCGTAGCATCATACGTCTCCCTCATGCCAAAACACTGTGCATCCCTAAAGACAATACACCGGCGAGCCGTCTCCGACTCCTCAAGCACATCGAGCCCCACACACAGCAAGCGTCCCGACATGCACGTATTCTCCAGATACCACTCCAGCAAAGTCATGTCAGACTTGTCAGGAGCCACCACCGTGACCTCGACCACCTCACACACAGGAGCCGAGCTGGGGTGATAAGCATTGTGCGAGCGGCACACCCTCGTGTGATAGTCAACCACGAGATACTCCTTGTTGAACGAAGCTGAGTCGTTGTCGCCGAACTGCAATTTGACGGTTAGGTTCATGGTTCAAATAACAACCAAAGGTTCCAAGGTCGAAGCCAAGGTCAGGGCGATGCACGCCCACGACCCTAAGACCTCAAAACCTTAAAACCTTAAAGACCTCAGTAAACTTATTTCCAAGGATTCTCGTAAGAGACAGGGCCATTCTTCAGCGTCTGGCACACGATGCGAATCTTCTCCTGGTGCTGTGCGCCCTCCTGCCAAGTCTCAGTATAGTCCACACAATAGCATCCCTTGCCCTCGAGCACCTTCATGTCCGAGCCATCGATGGTATTAGCAAACTTCACCTTGACGTCCTTCGCCAGATTGGGGTCCAAGAGCCAAGCCAGCATCTCATTGTTACCATCATTGAGAGCCTTGATAGTGATATCAATCATACCGCCACGAGGCAGACCCGTGATCTGACCCTCGATATCAGTAGCCTGATTAAACTTATAGTTGACGGCAAGCACTTCGCGAGTCTGGTAGTCAGCCACCTCGAGAGTGATAGGAGTTGTATTTGCCATAATAACAGAATTTTAAGAATTATTACGATAAAAGCAAGTTAGTTTCTCAACGCAGGATTACTTCCAAGGGTTCTCATACTTGATGTTGCCGAAAGTAATGTTCTGACACGTCAGCACCACCCTCTCAGACGGCATCTCGTTGTCAGCCCAATTCTCTTCGTAGTCAACACAGTAAGCACCCTCAAACTCAATCTTCTTCATCTCCTGACCGCTCTTCGTCTCCTTGAAGACAATCTTGCCATTCTTACGGAGATTCTTGTCGACCATGAAAGCCATCAAGTCAGGATTGCCATCGTTGAGAGGCTTGACCGTAATCTCAATCTTTCCACCGCGAGGAATACCAGTAATCTGGCCCTCAATGTCAGTCTCTTTCTTGAAAGAATATTCCACCTTCAGAACTTCTCTCTCTGCAAAACCCTCAATCTGGAGGGAAACTGGTGTAACTGCCATAGTTTTGTTTATTTTAGGTTATAAG
>CALZJL010000017.1 GCA_945787625.1 uncultured Prevotellaceae bacterium | reverse complement strand
CGTATTGACGTTTGAGGTCGGCGATGGCTTCGTCGCGTGTCTGCTCGTTGTCTTGTGCGAATTTGTCGATATAGTCTGACATCTGGGTGAGCATCTCCTCCTCGGTGATTCCGCAGACGGCTGCGAACTCGGGGGTCATAGAGATGTTCTTGAGGTTGTTGAGCTCGCTGAAGATGCTCAGTTGTGAGAACTTGGTTATGCCAGTGATGAAGACGAAACGGAGATAAGAATCGCAATCTTTCAGTGGGGAGTAGAAGTTGCGCATAATTTGTCGCATTTCGTGCAGCAAAGAGTCTTGATGTGAGACATCCAAGAGAGGAGCATCATATTCATCTATCAGTACAACAACCTGTTTGCCAGTTTGTCTGTTAGCCTCCAAGATAAGGTCGTGAAGACGGTCATTGGCGTCTTGTTTGGGTGATGTAATCCCCCATTTGAGTTCTTCGCGTTCGAGCATATTGCCCAAGAACCTCCTGAGCTGGGCAGCATCAATGTGTTTGGCAGAGGCCATACTGAATTTCAGCACGGGGTATTGCTCCCAGTCCTTCTCTGCATTGTAAATATAAAGTCCCTTAAACAAGTCTTTCCTACCCTCAAAGTATGCCTGAAGTGTAGAGACAAGCAGAGATTTGCCAAAACGTCGCGGACGGCTTAGGAAAATGTAGTTGCTGAGCTTGAGCATCTTCAGAATATACTCTGTCTTGTCGACATAAAGACGATCCTGCTCTACTATCTTCTCAAACGTTTGAATGCCTACAGGTAGGTTCTTGAGGGTCTTTTCAGTCATTTCCTTATAGTTTTGCTTACAAAGATACGATTAAGCGAGCGGAAAAACAAATAAAGCTTGCTTTAATTTGTTTTTCCCGAGCGTGAGTATCTTAGACCGTAGGTCAGAGATACGATTAAGCGAGCGAAATAGCAAACTTTTTGACCCTTTATGTCCACTCAAATCTACTTATGTCGACTAATGTCTACAATCGCCCCCACAAGATGTTATATCTTTACACCGTGTTCGGAAAGGCGCCTCCGTATACACATCGTTAGATCATCGTTAGATCGTGTTCGGGAAGCCTTTGGGAAGCGAGCCAATAGAGACGGAGCTTTAGACATTGAAAAATAACCTTAAAACCTTGAAACCTCAAAACCTCAAACTAAAGTTCAGACAGCGCACAAAGTGGGCCAACATCATACACGACTACCAGATTCGCTATGTGTCGCAATTCCGTTGGGGAAGCGTTTGATTTACTTCTGGGACTGGATACCAAACAGCAGCCTGTCCATCTCGGGTGAGCCCATCATCAGTTCGCCATGCTCTACGCAGACGGACTCGACCTTGGCACGCAGGCATAGTTTGCGGTCGGAAGCGCGATAGATATTCTGCATGAAGACATATCTCACGTCTTCCTTCTTGACACTGAGGCTGCACACGAACTCGTCGCCGCTGCGTAGGGGTACCTTGAAGTCCATACGTATGCGTGCCACGACTGCATCGATGCCACGACTGTGTAGCTCTGCGAAGCTTATGCCCTTGGAGAGTAGGTATTCGTGACGCGCGTGTTCGAGATAATGCTGGTAGTTGGCGTTGTTGACAATGCCTTGCAGGTCGCACTCATAGTCGCGCACTTTCATACGGAGTTCAAAATCTGACATGATAATAAATGTTTAATTCTTGCAATTCTGGTTAATACTGTGCAAAATTACGCAATTATCTGTAAACTGAGACTACGTTTGGCACAAAAATTGTATCTTTGCATTCAGTTAATAACGACTTAAAACGAAATAACTATGTATTGGATATTGTTTGGTGCTATTGCACTCATGAGTTTTCTGGTTCAGTGGAATCTGAAGCACAAGTTTGAAAAGTATGGTCGCATCTCCATGCCTGGTCACATGACGGGGCGTGACGTGGCCGAGCAGATGCTTAGAGACAATGGCATATATGACGTACGTGTCATATCGACCTCTGGCCGTCTCACTGATCACTACAACCCTACGGACAAGACTGTCAACCTCAGCGAGGATGTATATAACGATTGCAGTGTGGCTGCTGCTGCCGTTGCTGCTCATGAGTGTGGGCACGCCGTTCAGCACGCTAAGGCATACGCTCCGCTGAAGATGCGTTCGAGTCTCGTCCCCGTAGTGTCGTTTGCATCAAGCTGGATGCAGTGGGTGTTGCTCTTGGGCATCTTCACGATACAGACGTTTCCCGGGATTATGCTCGGAGGCATTGTCCTCTTTGCCATGACTACCTTGTTTAGCTTCATTACCTTGCCCGTAGAAATCAACGCCAGTATGCGAGCTGCCAAATGGCTGCAGAACGCTGGTATCACCACCTATGAGACTCACCCTATGGTCTGCGATGCTCTGCGTGCGGCTGCATACACTTACGTTGCTGCGGCTCTCGGCTCGCTGGCTACGCTCGTGTACTACGTACTGATATTCCTGGGAAGAAGCCGTGATTAAGTTGGAGAGAATACTGGCTTGCGTGTTGGTGTCACTATCTCTCACGACAGTGGCAACGGCTCAGTGCGACTTGCTGCCGCACAGCTTGATGCTCGATTCGCTCAGCAAGGCGCATTCGTGTAGCGTAGAGATTCCGGCAGAACTTGAGCCTGATGCCACGATGAATTTCTATCTCGGAGTAAAGGGTGAGAAGCCCGAAGGGGGTTATCCTGTCATCATCTATCTGCATGGCTCAGGACCGCGTCAGGCAGAATGGGCTGCAGGTCTAAGGCTTGCGCTGAGCTTCGACGATGCTCCCTCGATGTATGTCATACCGCAGATACCGAATGAGGGCGGTTGGTATCGCTGGTGGCAGAGGGGCAAGCAGTGGGTGTGGAGCAGGTTGCTCAACCAGCTCCTGTCGATGGACGAGGTAGACCCCAGACGCATATACATCATCGGCATCAGTGAGGGCGGATATGGCAGCCAGCGTCTGGCTTCGTTTCTCGCTGACTATCTGGCTGGTGCCGGCCCTATGGCTGGCGGTGAGCCTCTGAAGAATGCACCGGTAGAAAATCTTGGGCATACGGCGTTCTCGTTTCAGACTGGCGAGCTGGACAATATGTTTGGTCGCAATATGCTGACGCGGGAGACTTCTGCCCGTCTCGACAGTATGCAGCGTATCTATCCCGACGAATACCCCCATCGTGTGGTGATACAGCCTGGACGCGGTCATGGCATCGACTACTCTCCTACAACTCCGTGGCTCATGACTCACACACGCGAAGCACAGCCTCACCACTTTGTCTGGGAGAACATGGAGATGGATGGTATCAAGCGCAACGCTTTCTACAATATTGAGGTCATTGAGGAGTCGTCGGGTGAGGACCGTACCCTCTATGAGTTTAGCATCGGGCGCAAGAATAGGATTGATCTCAACGTCAACACTGTGCGCTACACTACTGCATGGCGCGACCCTCGCTGGGGTATAGAGATGCTCTTCGACAAGAGCCTATCTCCTGCCGAGCATGGTCGGCTACGCATATACCTGTCTGACCAGCTTATAGACACTGAGGCTCCTGTCACCCTGCGCATCAATGGTAAGAGGGTGTTTCACAGTAGGGTCAGGGCGTGTGAAGATTGTGCCAAACGGGCATGGAGTTTGTGGCACGACCCTCTTCGACGCTTTGACAGGAGCATCGAAGTCAGTTGGTAATCATGCTCATGTCTGCTAAAAAATTGGGGGGCTGACTACGATATTTCACAAAAAAATCGTATCTTTGCACACCGTAATTTATAGTTTTCTTTAAGGTAAAGGCAAGATAGTATGAAGTACGGTTTCGACAACGACAAATACATTCGCATACAGAGCGAACATATCAAGGAGCGTATAGCTCAATTTCAGGGCAAACTTTATCTCGAACTCGGTGGCAAACTCTTCGATGACCACCACGCCAGCCGTGTGTTGCCTGGCTTCCAGCCTGACTCGAAGTTGCATATGTTGCAGCAGCTCTCGTCGCAGGCTGAGATTGTGATAGTAATCAGTGCTGTAGACATAGAGCGCAACAAGATACGTCAGGATCTCGGTATCACGTATGACGAAGATGTGCTACGCCTGCGCAGCGAGTTTATGAACCGCGGCTTTATGGTAGGCAGTGTGGTCATCACACACTATAACGGTCAGAGCAGTGCCGATGCATACCGCAAGCGTCTGGAGTCGCTCGGCATCAAGGCGTACTACCACTATACCATCGAGGGATATCCCAACAATGTCGACCTCATCGACAGCGATGAGGGTTTTGGCAAGGACGATTACGTACAGACGGAGCGTCCGCTGGTCATCGTGACTGCACCTGGTCCGGGGTCAGGCAAGATGGCGGTCTGCCTCTCACAGCTGTACAACGAGCACAAGCATGGTGTCAAGGCCGGTTATGCCAAGTTTGAGACCTTCCCTGTATGGAATCTTCCGCTCAAGCATCCTGTCAACATCGCTTACGAGGCTGCTACGGCAGACCTCAACGATGTCAACGAGATTGATCCTTTCCACATGGAGGCGTACAACAAGGTTGCCATCAACTATAACCGCGATGTGGAGATTTTCCCTGTGCTCACAGCCATATTCGATGGTATCTACGGCAAATGCCCCTACAAGAGCCCTACGGATATGGGAGTCAATATGGTGGGGTTCTGCATCTCGGACGATGCTGTCTGTGACGAGGCTGGCAAGCAGGAGATCATACGTCGCTACTACACTGCTCTCAACAAAATGGCAAAGGGTGCGATGAACGACGCTGAGGTCAACAAGATTCGTCTGCTGCTGAAACAGGCTCATATCACTACTGACTATCGCGCCACAACGATTGCTGCCAAGACTCGTCAGGCTGAGCAAGGTTGTGAGTGCTCGGCCATAGAACTTGGCGACGGTACTATGATTACTGCTGGCTCAAGCCCTCTGTTGGGCACCTGTGCCAGCTTGCTCCTCAACGTCATGAAGCACCTCGCTGGCATCAACCACGACATCAAGCTGATACCGCAGGACTTCATCGAGCCAATACAGAACACCAAGGTCAGCTATCTCGGCGGCAAGAATCCACGTCTGCACACTGACGAGGTGCTCGTGGCTCTCTCTGTGCTTTCGCAGAGCGACCCCAAATGCCGCCGTGCACTGGCCATGCTGCCTGAGCTCAAGGGGCTTCAGGCTCACTCTACAGTGATGCTCAGCGAGGTGGACCAAAAGATATTCAAAAAACTCGGCATAAGCCTGACTTGCGACCCTGTAACCAAGAAATGATGGACGAACTGCCAAAAGACCCGTTCATGCTTATGAGTTTCGTCAACATGAAGCTACGTGACTACTACTCAGATCTTGATGAGCTATGTGCCGACCTCGGTGTGGACAAGGAGATAATCACTACCATACTCGGCAGCATAGGCATGGAGTACAACCCTGAGACTAACAAGTTTTGGTAAAAGACTGTTCTGACGCTATTTACTATCAAAACATATGAAAACCACTAAAGTTCTGCTTATTACCGGATATTTGGGCAGCGGCAAGACTACCCTGCTCAACCGCATACTCAACAACAACCGCGGCATCAGATTTGCCGTAATCGTCAACGACATCGGCGAGGTCAACATCGACGCTGACCTCATACAGAAGGGTGGAATCGTCGACCAACAGGACGATTCGCTCATAGCACTCCAAAATGGTTGTATCTGCTGCTCGCTCAAGATGGATCTCATACAGCAGATGCGCGACATCATAGAGAGTGAGCGTTTCGACTATATAGTCATCGAGGCCAGCGGCATCTGCGAGCCTGCACCCATAGCGCAGACTATCTGTGCCTACGAGCAGAGCATAGCTTACAGCGAGGCTGACCCTGTAGAGATTGATCATATACCGACGCTCGACTGTATCTGCTCGGTAGTAGATGCGCTGCGTCTGAAGGACGAGTTCAACTCTGGTCTCGACCTGACGGGCAACACCCTCGCCGAGGAGGACATCGCCAACCTTGTCATTCAGCAGATTGAGTTTTGCAACATAATCCTGCTCAATAAGGCAAGCGAAGTGAGTCCCGACGAGCTCATGCGTATACGACAGATTCTCCACACTATCCAGCCTAAGGCGGAGATTATAGACTGCGACTATGGAGAGATCGAGTTTGAGCGCATTCTCGACACGAACATGTTTGACTTCGACACTGTGGCTACGAGTGCTCGATGGATAGAGGAAATCGAGAATCCCGAACACAACCACGAGCACGAACACGAACACGAGCACGAGCATCATCATGAGCACGAACACGAGCATCATCATGAGCATCATCATGAAGACCATAGTCACTGCGACCACGAGCATGGTATCTGTCATTGTGGTCATGACCATGAGCACGGTCATTCTCACGGCGATGAGTATGGCATCAGCACCTGGGTGTTCTTCTCCCGACGTCCTATGAATCTCGGGCTGTTTGACCACTTTGTGGCACGCCAGTGGCCCAAGAGCATCATACGAGCCAAGGGCATGTGCTACTTCAAGGACGAACAGGATATGTGTTACCTCTTCGAGCAGGCAGGAAGACAGGTGTCGCTCAAGCAGGCAGGACAATGGTATGCCACTATGCCTGAAGATGAGCTCAAGCCTATTCTCGCACGCGACAAACAGCTTCAGGCCGATTGGGACGAGACCTATGGCGACCGTATGCAGAAGATTGTCTTCATAGGCCAGCACATGGACAAAGAGGATCTTCGCAGCAAGCTCGAAGCGTGTCTGATGGATTAAACTTCCCCTACAACACTGATAAAATTGCCATGAAAGAATTACTGAGCGAACATCTCTGGTGGGTATGTTGGGGTGGATTTGCCCTCTTTACCTACATTCTGGGCTATCTCGACTACGTGTATTATCACGACAATATCGCCGAGAAGATGAAGCGAATCTACGACGCCCTTACTGAAGAAGATTAAAAAAGTGATAATCAAGAATAAAACGAGTGTAAAATTTGCACTTACGAATATTTTTGCTTATCTTTGTACGCGTTTTACAAAAAGAGGAAAAGACTTTTAGCAAAATATAATCTAAATACATAAAAATTCATATTATGACAAAACAGGAACTTGTACGTACTATCTCACAAGAGACAGGTGTAGATCAGGCTATGGTGCTCACGACTATTGAGGCGTTCATGGATGTCACCAAGCGCACAATGGCTGGAGGAGAAAATATTTATCTCCGTGGATTTGGCAGTATCATACTCAAGAAGCGTGCTCAGAAGACTGCACGCAACATCACCAAGGGCGAGACTTTGGTTGTGCCCGAGCACTACATTCCTTCATTCAAGGCATGTCCTGAATTTATGGATATGGTAGCCAATGCTCCTGTCAAGGAGAAGGTAAGAGCTCCAAAAGATTAAGATTAATGCTGGCTCAGACACGACGAAGGCTTGCCACAATGGCAAGCCTTCGCTGTTTTTATCCTTTACGCTATCAGCAGCCCTTTTCACTCAAGTGTGTGGAAACTGCTGCCGTCAAAACAATGCGTGCAGATACACTCTTTTGGCAGTCCCACAGCATTGACGATTGTCTCTATCTTGGCGAACTTGAGCGAATCGAGGTGCAGACGTCTGGCTATCTCCGCCACCATGCGATTGTATTCGGGAGAGCCTGTCTTGGCGTATGCCTCGACATTCTTGTCCATGTCTCCCTCAAAGTCGCGTATCACCTGACGCGTAATCAATTCCAACTCGCTCTTGCTTGCCGTGAAGTTGAGGAACTGACAGGCATAGAGCAACGGCGGACATGCTATGCGCATGTGTACCTCTTTTGCTCCGAGTCCGTGAAGCTCTGAGGTGGTGTCGCGCAGTTGGGTGCCGCGCACTATAGAGTCATCGCAGAAGACCACCTTCTTGCCCTGGAGCATCTCCTTGTTGGCAATGAGCTTCATCTTGGCAACGAGGCTGCGCATCTCTTGATTGGACGGAGTGAAACTGCGAGGCCACGTCGGGGTGTACTTGGCTATAGCTCTGCGGTAAGGTATCTCATGCCCCTCGGCATAACCTACAGCAAAACCTACGCCACTGTCGGGTATACCACTGGCGAAATCGGCATCCGTATCCTTGTCTTCGCTACCCATAGCCCTACCACAGGCATTGCGCATAGCTTCGGTGTTGACACCTTCGAAATTGCTGGTAGGGAAGCCGTAATATACCCATAGGAAAGAGCATATCTGCATCTTCTCGTTTCGCTGGCGCAAGACCTGCATACCATCACTCTGTATCTTGACAATCTCACCCGGGCCAATGTAGTGCAGTATGTCAAAGCCCAGATTGTAGAATGCTGTACTCTCGCTTGCCAATGCCATGGCTCCTTCTTTCCTGCCTACGACGATGGGAGTGCGTCCCCAAGCATCGCGCGCTGCTATTATGCCGTCTTCGGTAAGAATCAGCATCGAACACGAGCCCTTGACCATACGGTAGACATTTTCGATACCCTCTACATAGTCCTTACCCTTGATGATAAGCAGTGCCACGAGCTCTGTAGGATTGATCTTGCCAGATGAGAACTCGCTCAGGTGCATTCCCTCTGCAAGCATCTGGTGTGCCAACTCATCGAGGTTGTTAATCTTTGCCACTGTCACCAAGGCAAAACGCCCGAGGTGCGAATTCATCAGCAATGGCTGCGCATCGGTATCGGAAATCACTCCTATACCGCTATTGCCGCAAAAGTCAGCAAGCTCGTCTTCAAACTTCGTACGGAAATAGGTGCTCTCGAGATTGTGGATACTGCGCTTGAAGCCTTTCTCCTTGTCGAAAGTGGCCATTCCGCCTCTACGGGTACCAAGATGCGACTGATAGTCAGTCCCGTAAAACAGGTCAGCCACGCATGGCTTTTCAGAAACTGTACCAAAAAAACCGCCCATATCTTTTTACTTTTCTTTTTAATACCACCGCAAAGGTACGAAGAAAAAACAAGAAAATGCGTCTCTGCCAAGACAAACTTTCTGCTACACACGCAAAAAAGCACATTGTCACCGACATCGCTACTCCATGCCGGGCTCGTCAACGCGTCGCAGACCGAGTTTTTCTGCCTCTGTGAGCATATAGGCAAACGCCGTGTCGTGGTCTCCGGATATGCGCGACTCCCAGATAGCATCCTTGACTGCCTGCTTGAGCAGTCCTACCTCGCGGCAAGGGCGGAGTCCGAACGTAGCCATTATCTCCTCGCCTGAGATGGGATTGGTCCATGTGCGGTAATTGTCGCGCTCCTGAAGGTCTATGATTTTCTCGCGGACGAGGCGGAAGTTGTCGAGGAAACGCTGTTTCTTCTGGGCATTCTTAGAGGTAATGTCTGCCTCACACAGAGTCATCAGATCATCTATATCCTCACCTGCCTCAAACAGCATACGACGCACTGCCGAATCCGTCACTTCGTCGTCGGCTATCACCTGTGGGCGCATGTGCATCGACACGAGCTTTTCTACATAGTGCATACGCTCGTCCATGGGCAGCTTCATACGGCGAAACAGGGGCTGTATCATCTTCATGCCGATATAGTTGTGGTTGTGGAAGGTCCAACCAGCAGACGGCTCCCAGCGCTTGGACTTCGGTTTGCCTATGTCGTGGAGCAAGGCTGCCCAGCGGAGATAGAGATTGGAGGTCTCCCTTGAGATATTGTCAAGCACTTCGAGCGTATGGTAGAAGTTGTCCTTATGTGCCCTGCCATTGCGACTCTCCACACCTCGCAGGGCGGCAATCTCGGGCAGTATGATGTCGAGTAGCCCTGAACGTTCGAGCTCGACGAAGCCAATGCTCGGCACGGGCGAGAGCATAATTTTGTTGAGTTCGTCGATGATACGCTCCTGCGAGATAATCCTGATACGCTCTGCATTGCGGCAGAGAGCATCGGCAGTAGCTTCCTCTATCTGGAAACGCAGTTGAGTAGCAAAACGCACACAGCGCATCATTCTCAGAGGGTCATCGCTGAACGTGATGTCAGGGTCGAGAGGTGTGGCAATGATACGATCCTCCATATCAAGCAGTCCGTCGAAGCGATCTACGAGCTGTCCGAACTTGTCCTCATTCAACTGTATTGCCAAAGCATTTATGGTAAAGTCACGCCTGTCCAGATCGTCTTCGAGCGTACCATCTTCGACTACTGGTTTGCGACTGCCACGATTGTAGCTCTCGCGTCGTGCTCCCACAAACTCTACTTCCTGTCCATGCCACTTGACCTGAGCCGTACCAAAGTTTTTGAAGACCGACACATTGGCACCGCGTCCCAACTCCTTGCCAAGGCGTCTCGCCAAGGCTATGCCAGGGGTGACCAAGCCGTCCTCCGTATCAGCATCTCGGACGAGCTGGCTGCGTACTACCACGCAGTCTATGTCCTTGCTCGGACGGTCGAGAAACAGGTCTCTGACATATCCTCCCACCACATAGCATTCCACCCCCATCTCATCTGCTATCTGTCCGATGCGATGAAACATGGGAGTATCGAGTATCTGTGCCAGGTCTGCGTCTGTGAGCTGTCTCATTGATTTGGAAGTGAGGAAGTGTACTACTGTTTGCGGGATTGGTGCTTGCGCTTGTCTATGTCGAGCTTACGCTCAAAAAACTCGCGTTTCACATCGAGTTGCTTCCACTGCTCTCCCTCAGCCTCTTTGAGACTGTCAATGGCTGCGAGCAGTTCAATGCTGTCGAGCAGCAATATACCCTGTGCTCTTGCTTCGACAGCAGTAGGACACTGCACGCGCATACTCAGCAGAGTGTCGCGGGCAGCATCATATTTGCCTTGAGCCAATAACTCACGCGACTGCCCGAGCATTCGGGCAGCCTTGAGCTGCGGGTCGTCGTCTCTGTTGCCGCAACCACATATCATAGCCGTCGCGAGCAGCAACATCATATATTTTTTTTTCATACCTGTCATCTTCGCTTGCCAAACAAATCCTTCATACCATCGAGGTCAAAACCGAGCGAGAAGCGCATCGTCTGATCCAAAGGGTTGCCCTGTGCCGTCGCTATACAATAGGCAGCATCTATGGTAAACACGCTCATCTTGAAGCCAGCACCCACCGTAGCATACTGGCGGTTACCCTTCTCTGGGCTCTCGTAATGGTACCCTGCACGTAGCATGAAGCGATCATTGTAGGTGTATTCTGCACCGAGACTCCAGCGAAACTCCTTCATCTCCTCGGCAAAACCTCCTGGGGCATCACCCCAACTCTTGAAAATACCTGCTATCGAACTGATTGAATAGTAGTCCTCTTCGAGTCGCTTCGCATAAGCCTCGTCTGACTCAATCACCGTGCCCTCCTCGTCCATCTGCTGTACTGGCATGGTAGGTACCATAGGCTTGCTCATCTCCACACCGAAAGAGAATCTGTTGTATTCGTTGATAGGTACGGTCATATTGATGCCAAGCATAAACATTGCAGGGAGGAACTCGCTGTGAGTAGAGTTGCCCATGTTGATTTTAGTACCGATATTGGTGAGCGACAGTCCCCACGAGAGGGCACACTCGCGATTGCCTATCATCAGATAGCCCTGATGATACATGGTGACATCTGCTGCAAAGGCCTTGCCTAATGTCGCTTCCTGCGAAGGGTCGTAGTTCATGTTGGAGAAAATGCCTCGCAGTGCTACTCCCATAGAAAATGTCTGCGACAGCATACGGCTGTACGCCACGTCTATGGCAAGTTCGTAAGGGCGCATGGTATAACCCATATCCAGTGTGCTGACCTCACCCATTCCAAAGTATCGCAGCGAGCCGCTCAAAGCCGAATACTCACCTATACGGTAGAATCCCGATATGTTGGCAAGATTTATACCGGAGACTATCTTACGAAGCCATGGAGTATACGACCCGCTGATACCTGCACGCGCTATATTGAACGGATACTTCGCACAGTTCCAATACTGGCTGTTTGCGTCGGCATCGGTCGCCACACCCATATCGCCCATAGACGCACCACGGGCATCTGGTGCTATTGACAACGAAGTGACACCGAATATTTCCGGTCGAAACGCACCCTTGAGCGTCTGCTGTGCATTGGCAGCAAGTGCCGATACCATAATCAATATATATATAACAACTCTCTTCATGTATAGGAAGATTTGATAATCCTAAAAACCCAAAAACCTTATAACCTCACAACCTCACAACCTCATAACCTCACAACCTTATAACTGCATTTCACTCCTTGTTATTGTTGTAGAGAATG
>CALZJL010000016.1 GCA_945787625.1 uncultured Prevotellaceae bacterium | reverse complement strand
GGGGTGAACTTGAGGGCGTTGTCGCAGAGTGTGTTGATCATGAAGAGGGTCAGGGCTTTGTCGGCCTTGACGCTGGCGTCGGTGGGGGTGATGTGAAGCGTAATGCCTGCGCGTTCAAAGGTGGGACGGTTCTTGGCTACGATGTTGAGCACTTCGCTCAGGGGGAAGGTGGTGATGTGCATGGCTACGTGACCGCTGCGTATCTGTATCCATTGCGTGAGGGTATTGTTGATGCGTAGTATCTCTTGTGCCAGCTCGGATACGTAGGTGGTGTCTGTGGTCTTGAGCATACGGTGTATGAGGGGCACGATGCTCTCGGCAAGTGTGACTTTGGCACGACGTTCGATGTTGCCAATGCGCTCGTTGTGTAGCTGCATAGCTTTGGCTTGGATAGTGTCGTGTAGGTATTGTGTCTGCTCCTCGCTGTCTTGACGTTGACGCAGGACTCGCTGTCTGACTCTGTAAGATAGCCAGACGAGGGCGCATATCACTATGCTGACAATAACGACTATTATGGCAAGCTGTATGTAGAGACGCTGGTTGGAGACTCGGAGTTCTGACGCTCGCACCTCTTCTTCGAGGTCTTGACTCATGGAGTCTATGAGGTCGAGGTAGGAGTTGCGGTGGTGGTCGGCGAGGGCTTTGTCGCCAAGTGCGCTGTATGTGAGTGAGAGACGTTCGTGTATACTGGCTTCCCAGAGTGGACAGCGGAGGGTGTCGAGCTTGTGCTGCCACTCTACAATCCTTAGGGCGTGGGTGATTGGAGCAAGGGCTTCGCGGTATCTCCCTTCGTGAAACAGGAGTTCGCTCTTGGTGCGCAGAACATTTGCCATCTGAAACATGTCGCCATAGCGACGGAACACTTCGAAGGAGTGGCGTGTCATCGCCATAGGGAGCGAGTCGAGGCTGGGCCTTGTCATCCATGGCAGATGTCTGCCCATGATATAGTCAAGGCTCCCTCCCTTGTGAGTGCTGATGAGCTCCCTGTCCTGTGGGGTCTCGAGCATGACGGCGAGGGCTTGAAGCGTATTGGCTTCGTAGTAATAGTTGCGGGTCTTCTCGCTGACAGCCCACGCGCGTGTGAGATGGTCAAACTCTTCGAGATGTACTTGAGTGGAATCTCCATGCAGTATGCCTCCGCTCCCTATCATATATAGGTAGCTGAGCCATTGCGTGGTGTCGCTGGGGGCTCGCATAAAGTCGCTGATGGATTGTATCTGTGCTCCTGCAGCTACGCCTTGTCCTGTATAATAATAGTAGGTACTGGCTATGATGTGCATCTCGGTACGTGCGTAGAGCACTCGCTCTTGGAGGTGTGTCGAGAGTAGTCTGAGCTGTTCGTCGATACGCTTCAGCCTGCTCTCGGCACTATGCCATGAGCGGTAGAACATGCGTAGGTCACACGTGCGCTGGCATATCTTCATGCGCATGACATCAGCACACATGAGCTCTACCTGATTGTTAGTGAGGAGATAGACGCTGTCTGTGCATGAGAGTGCTCTTGAGTACTCCATACGCTGATACAGGACGTAGGCTATATTGTTGAGAGCCTCTGCGCCGGCGCTTGGATTGTCATGTGCTGCCGTGCGTGCTTTCTGGGCATAATAGAGCGATGAGTCTATGTCGGTATAGCGCAAAGCATATGCCCGACGATTAAACTCGTCGGGCACAGAACCTTGTGGGCCTGCACATGATGCTGCGAGCAGACCCAGCAAAATCGTGTATGTGAATTTATGCCTTTTAATAGTTGCTCAGCAATTTGTCAATTTCATCAAATTTCTCGCCCATATTGAGGTTGAGGTATATGCGATACAAAGCGCTGCCCCAGCGTGTGACGGCATCGGGCTGGAGCTGGCGAAGCCGTTCCATAGGGTCGAGGGCACGCGAATAGTAGAGAGTACGCAGAGACTTGTCTTTCTCGTTGAGCGCCATGTCGAGGTATGCTGCTCCCTTGTTGTAAAGGGCGTTGAGATTGTCGGCATCGCGCTTGAGACACACGTCGCTCAACTCTATGCATCGCTGATAGTCGTGCATGGCAAGGGCTATGAGGCTTTTGCTCTCCCAGTATATAATCCGATCCTGTTCATACGAGATGAGCGAGTCTGTGAGTGTCATGCCGCGCTCGAATTGTTTGTGTTTTATATACCAGTCTATGAGATGATTGTAGAAGTAGGACGAGCCCGGATAGTCATGTACTCCGCGTTCGAGCATGGTGACCCATCGTGTGGTATCGTTGAGTGCCACCAGACTACGAGCCTGACATTCGGCGAGCTTGCCTCGTGTGTCAGCATCTGAGACTTCTATGGCCTGCTGCACGTATTTGAGGACATGGAGGGGATTCTTTTCATTAATACCGCAAAACGTAGCCCAGTAAGCAGCCTTGCCCATACGGGTCTCATCGCGTCCGGCATCGCTGTCGATATAGAGATCAAAATATTTGAAGGCTTCGTCATATTTCTTCTGCTGCATGAGCCGCAATCCGCCTGAGAGCAGATTGTGCCCGTGCTTGGCTCGGAGCGATGTTATCTTGCCCTCGTATTTGGACTTTGCATCGACCTTGTTGCAGTCCATCGAGTACGAAAAGATGTTGTAGACGGTCTGGTAAAATCGTGCCGTATCTATACCCTCCTTGAGGTATGCTTTTGTGTTGATTGTAGCATTCTCATTGTCCATGAGACGCGCACACAGATAGTACCCTTCGGCCTTCTGGGCCGGGCTGAGAGGCATAGTCGCAAGACTGTCTGCCAGAGTCCGCGCCGCAGCATCCTGACCAGACGAACTCTTGAGGGCTGCGTATGCCTCCTTGAAACGGGTTTTCACCGTTACTTTCTTCTTTGCCCCAGCCATGACTGGGACAAAAAGGAAAGACAACATTATTATAAATAGTTTGTTCATCAATCAACTTTTGTGGTGTAAGGCATTGTGTTACTGCAGATAGGCCTGTATCTCCTGAGCCTTCTCCTTCTCACCTATATTCTTGTAGATGGTGTTCAAAGGACCTGCCCAGCGATCAGAATCATCGGGACTCATCTCGCGGAGACGCTCAAAGTATGGCATGGCCTGACGGAAAAGGTCTTTCACCTCAGCCTCAGCCTTGTTGACAGCAGCCTGCGTCTTCTGCTTCATGCCTGACACCTCGCTGGCCTTGTTGATGGCCTTCTTGTAATAACAGTATCCGCAGTTATAAACCGCATCGACATAGTCGGGCTTGATCTCGTAGGCCTTCTTGAATAATTCTGCTCCCTGCTCAAACTGGTCAGCCTTGTATGCCAGATAGTAGCCGCGACAATAGTTGGCCGTATGATTGTCAGGATAGAGTTTGATCATCTCAGCTGTAAAGGCATCAATCTCAGCTGCGCTCTTAGTGTCGAGATACGCCATAATCTGCTGCATGAAAAGCTCAGCCATACTGCCAGAAGGCTCGGCAGCTATCACACTCTTGAGGTATGCCATCCACTCGTCTGTCTTGCCCTGGTCCTTGAGGAGCTGCGCGTTACGCGATTGCACAAACTGTCGTGTATTCTCGTCTGCCCCGTCCAGAGCGAGAGGAGCATACTTATTGCAGATCTCCGTGTTCTTGGCATCGAAGCCAGCGGAGAATATCATGGCAGCCAACTGAGAGGCCTTGATCTGCGGAGTAGCTACCTGTACATGCTGAGCCACCTCGGGATACTTTTGAGGGAACGCCACGTAGCCGTCCATAGCCCGACATGCAGCTTCGATATTCTTGGCATCGAGGCTGAACTGACACAGATAGGCATAGTACTTCATAGACTCAGGCAAGTTGCCTCTGGCAGCCTCGATGATATTCTTTTGCTGAGGGTTAGTCTCCTTGCCGTATGTCATCTCGCCATGATAAGCATCGCATACACCGTTGACAGCCTTCTCCATAGCAACGACGTCAACCGGACGCTTTGACTGGTAGTTCTCCAGTTCATTGTTGAGCAGGCGTGAGCAGGCAATCTCCATCTGGCGATAACCATCAAACTTCTTGGCATCATCGACCAGCCCCGTCTGCAAAGCCTCATTGATTATGTCGTAAGACTGCATAGAGAGAGTTAGCATCTCCTCTCTTTTTGCCGCTATGATAGAAGCATCAGCCTTGTCAGCCTTGTTCTTCTCCAACTGAATCTCACTCTGGAGCAACAGAATCTTTTCGCCTACGCCGATTCCTTCCTTAAATCTTGCATTGGCCTGCTTGATGGCCTCTTTCTTAGCCTTTTCCGCAGCCTTAGCTGCTGCCTTGTCTTCAGGAGACTGAGCCATGATGCTGGCCGTGCCGAGCACTAAGGCCAACGTGATTGCAAATTTCTTCATAGGATATTGTTTATTAGGGTTATAATCCATTATTATTCCTGGGTATCAGTACTCTCAGGAGCCGTAGACTCAACGTTGTCTTGAGCCGTAGACTCAGCATTATCCTGAGTCACCTCCTCATCTTCATCGCTACGCGGCACGACACACACATGCGAAATGCTGTCGTTGCGCTTTTTAAGCTCGATAATCTTCGTGCCCTGAGTAGCCCTGCCCTTAGTCTCCTTGATGTCCTCGACATGTATTCTGATAGCAGTACCACTCTTGTTGATAATCATGAGGTCGTCCTCCTCCGTCACAACCTGTAACGTGACGAGATAACTATCCTCCGTAAGATTCATAGCCTTGACACCCTTGGCATGGCGCGACGTCTTGCGGTAAGCCTCAACATTAGTATACTTACCCCAACCCTTGTCGCTCATTACCAAGATACTCTCACGCTCAGGATCGTTGATGACAGCCATACCGATGACCTCATCGAGAGGATCCTCGTCAAGAATAATGCTCTGCACACCAGTACTTACACGTCCCATGGCCCTGACATTGTCCTCGTTAAAGCGGACAGCACGCCCGTTGCGATTTGCAACCACAATTTCGTCCGTACCATTCGTCAGATTGACAGCTATGACCTCATCCTCCGGACGTATGTTGATAGCATTCACACCATTCGTACGCGGACGGCTATACTCGCTGAGACAAGTCTTCTTGATGATACCCTGCTTCGTAGCAAACACCACATAATGAGTCTTACAGAACTCAGCATCACCCAGTTTGCGAATCAAGAGGCAAGCCTGAATCGTATCACCAGGCTCGATCATGAGCATATTCTGGATAGCACGTCCCTTAGTAGCCTTCGTACCCTCAGGAATATCATATACCTTCAGCCAATAGCAACGTCCACGACTCGTAAAGAACATCATCGTGTTGTGCATAGTGCCCGTATAGATATGCTCGATGAAATCATTATCGCGCGTAGCACTACCCTTCGAGCCAATACCGCCACGTCCCTGAGCGCGGAACTCAGCCAGAGGCGTACGCTTGATATAACCCATGCGCGAAATCGTCACTACCACCTCATCATCAGCATAAAAATCCTCCGCGTTAAACTCCTCCGCATTAGGCATAATCTGAGTCTTGCGCTCATCAGCAAACTGCTCCTTAACCTCGATGAGCTCATCCTTGATGACCTTGCGGCAAAGTTCATCATTAGTAAGAATCTCATTATAGTAAGCAATCTTAGCCTGCAAGTCATCATACTCATTATGAAGGTCGAGCTGACGCATATTCGTCAGCTGTGCCAGACGCATATCGACGATAGCCTTCGACTGCAAAGCATCAAGGCCAAAACGCTGCTCCAGATTAAGTTGAGCCTCAGCAGGCGTCTTGCTCGCCCTGATGATATGCACCACCTCGTCGATATTGTCACTCGCGATGATGAGCCCCTCCAAGATATGCGCACGCTCCTCAGCCTTACGCTTATCATACTGAGTACGACGGATCACCACCTCATGACGATGCTCTACAAAATTAGCAATACAATCACGCAACGTAAGCAAACGAGGACGCCCCTTGACCAAAGCAATAGCATTCACGCTAAAACTCGTCTGCAACTGAGTCATCTTGAACAGCTTATTCAAGACCACACGCGCATTAGCGTCACGCTTCACATCGACTACGATACGCATACCCTCACGGTCAGACTCATCATTAGCGTTGCTCACCCCATCAAGTTTGCCTTCCTTGACCAGATCAGCGATACTCTCGATAAGCTGCGCCTTGTTCACGCCATACGGAATCTCCGTGATAACAATCTTGTCATGAGCATCACCAGCCTCGATATCAGCCTTAGCACGCATGACGATACGTCCGCGCCCCGTCTCATAAGCATCCTTGATACCCTGCAAGCCCATGATATAAGCCCCCGTAGGGAAGTCAGGCCCCTTGACATAATCCATCAAGGCGACACTATCCATCTCAGGATTGTCCACGAAAGCCACACAAGCATCAATCACCTCCCCAAGATTATGAGTAGGAATATTCGTAGCCATACCCACAGCGATACCCGTAGCCCCGTTGACCAAGAGATTAGGAATACGCGTAGGCATCACCGTAGGCTCAGTCAGCGTATCGTCAAAATTATTAGTCATATCGACAGTCTCCTTGTCCAGGTCCTGCATCATAGCCTCACCCATGAGACTGAGTCTCGCCTCCGTATAACGCATCGCAGCAGCCCCATCGCCATCAATAGATCCGAAGTTGCCCTGACCATCAATCAGAGTATAACGCATAGCCCAATCCTGAGCCATACGCACCAGCGCGCCATATACCGAGCTATCGCCATGAGGGTGATATTTACCCAGCACCTCACCCACGATACGCGCACTCTTCTTGTAAGGCTTATTGTGCGTATTGCCCAAACCCTCCATACCGAAGAGAATACGCCGATGCACAGGCTTGAAGCCATCACGCACATCAGGCAAGGCACGCGCCACGATGACACTCATCGAGTAGTCGATGTAGCTTTTTCTCATCTCAGACTCAATGTCCACTTTGATGATTCTTTCTTGATCTTCCATTTATAATATTCTGGTTTTGATTATTTACAAACGAGTAAATCAGCGAAACCTATTAAATATAATTTAATAAGCCGCAAATTCCCTTACAAAATTACGAAATAAAACGCAATTAGACAAGAAAAGCAGGCAAAAGTTGAGCAACATACCCCCAAACCCTACAAATACAACGTTCCCCCGACCCACACGACCATAGCCTCCTCACAAAACAAAGGATGCCACGACACCACATTCCCCCACACATCAAGCTCCACCACGAGCGGTCCCACGATCACCTCCCCCGAAGGCAACACAATCCTATGATACCCCTCACGCCTCATTGCCTACGCCTCACCACATTCCTCCTCAGAGGCTTGTCCTTGACAATCTTAAACTTATGAATCTCCCCACCCGCAGCCTTGATTTCAGCAGGAGTCAAACGCCTGTGTCCCGCAGAATCACCACCCAGCGAATCACCCTCCACCACAAGCGAATCACCCCCCACAGCCACCGCCGTCCCAGCAGCAGAATCAGCCACATTCACCAGACTATGATAACGCACGAGCACAATATCCGAAAGCGACAACACCATCAGCCTCTCATCATCAGACGGCAGATACACACACCCGAAGAGACGCCTTACACGCACAGATGCAAAGCGCTCAGACGGAGCCACCTCCAACTCTAACACACCCTTAGCCCCATCCACGACCGTACGCACCACCCCCTCGATACTATCATTCTCATACTCCATGCCAAAGAGCAGATAAGCCTCAGCCGGAGCCCCCTTAGACACATACAAAGGTTTGAAAGCCACCGTAAACCTATCCCCCACCCTATACGTCGAATCCGCCACGACTTCAAAGCGTAAGAAGTTGTCCAAAGCATTATTGACAAGCAAAGCATACGGCCTGCGGTTCCACACATTAGCCGTATCCCCATCCGTATCAAGATGCGCATACACACTCTCCGGCTTAGCCTGCACAGCCCCCAGCAACGACACCTGCCGTTGCAGACGCACAGTCACCCTCGCATATACATCCTTCAACTTCTCCGAATGCGCACACCACCACACCATCGACGAATCAAACACCTCCTGCGTCACCCCATGCTTTTCAAACACCGTCTGTGCCATCAGATAACGATGCCTCGCCACGTCCCCCTCCTCATTCTCAGCCATAGCCTGCGCCACATGATAATCATAAAGGATATCCTCCATCTTATCCTCAGACAGCACATAGCCAGGGCGTTCAGGCCTACAACCCGACAACAACGCCACGACCAGCGCCACACACACGAAAGACACAGACCAACGCATCACAAACACTAATCAGAACCGCCCCCCAGCACCTCAGCCAAGCAATCTCTACAGAAGAGCAGCAAAGCAATCACTCCACACGAAATCGACGCATCAGCAAAATTGAAAATCGGCGAGAAAAACACGAAATGCTCCCCACCACACACAGGCAACCACCCAGGCCAATCCCAGCCGAACAGCGGAAAATAAAACATATCCACCACACGACCATAAAACAAATCCCCATAGCCCGAGCCAAACGGAACAAAGTCAGCCACCATCGGCGGCGCAGGATTATTAAAAATCATCCCGTACAACAAGCAATCTATGATATTCCCAGCAGCCCCCGCCATAATCAACGTCAAGCACATCAAGAACGTCCACGACACCCCCCTACCAATCAGCCTCCCAATATACCACGCCAACCAGCCCACAGCCACGATACGAAACGACGTCAAGAAAATCTTGTCAAACAGTTCCATACCGAAAGCCATGCCATTATTCTCCGTAAAAAGGATAAACCACCAGTCCGTAACACGAATAGCCTCATGCAGGAACATATGAGTCTTGACCCAAATTTTGATAACCTGGTCGATGAGAAGTATACCGGCGGTGGTCAACACCACCGCCAATACCTGATTGCGTCTCACATTCCCACTCATACCCTCCTCACCTTAATCACATCCCCCTCATAGAGCAGTCCGTCAGCCAACACCTGACTCATGATATACTCTCCATGAGCCACAGCACAAGCACGCACCTCAGCCGTATCAGGCAAAGTCACCACGATACGATCCTTATAGTCAAAGCCCGAAGTCTTACGCAAGTTCTGCACAGCACGCACGATATCACGAGCCTGCCCCTCAAGTCTCAACTCCGGAGTAATCTCAATATCGAGAGCCACCGTAAGCACACCATCTGAAGCAACACTCCAACCCGGCATATCATTTGCGCTGATTTCCACGTCATCACGCGTCAGTTCATAATCCGAGCCATCAACACAAATCACAATCGAGCCACGCTCAATAGCAGCAATCTCCTCCTGCGACAAAGCCGCCACAGCCGCAGCCGCAGCCTTCATCTGCTTGCCAAACCTCTTGCCCATGACACGGAAGTTAGGCTTCACACACTTCTCCACCATATTACCCTCGACAAAATCAACCCCCTTAAGATTGACCTCCTCAAGAATAATACCCAACAACGGCTCCACCCCCCTCCTCAGAGCCACATCAGTCACAGGAATAGCAATCTTCTCCAAAGGCTGACGCACCCCAATCTCCTCCTTCTTACGCAACGAATGAGCCAACGTACAAATATCCTGCACCAAAGCCATATTACGCTCCAAGTCAGCATCCACAGCCGCCCCATTCACCACAGGGAAATCATCAAGATGCACACTATCCTTCGCCCTCCCCATCGTCACATCCAGATACAAACGATCAGCAAAGAACGGACTCACCGGAGCAATCAACTTCGAAAGCGTCAGCAAGCACTCATATAAAGTCTGATAGCAAGAAAGCTTATCATCCGACATACCATCATCAAACAAACGCTTCTTAGCCAGACGCACATACCAATTACTAAACTCCTTATCCACAAACTCCTGAACAGCACGTCCAGCACGCGTAGGCTCCAGATCCTCAAAAGCCTCCGTCACCACGCCCACCAAAGTATTCAAGCGGCTCATCACCCACCTATCCATTACAGGACGCTCAGCATAAGGAATCAAATCCTCCTCCCCACACCAGCCATCACCATTAGCATACGGAGCAAAAATACCACTATACACCTGATGAATCTTAGAGAAGAAACCCGAAGTCACCTCCTTCACCCCATCAGGATCAAACGACAGATTATCCCAAGGCGCAGAATTCGTAATCATATACCAACGCACCGGATCAACACCAAACTGCTCGATACAATCAAACGGATTAATCACATTCCCCAGACGCTTAGACATCTTCACCCCATTTTTATCAAGCACCAAGCCATTCGAAATGACCGACCTGAAAGCCACACTATCGAAAACCATCGTAGCAATAGCATGCAAAGTAAAGAACCAGCCACGCGTCTGATCCACACCCTCAGCAATAAAATCAGCCGGATAGCACAAACCACTATCCAGAGCCTCCCTATTCTCAAACGGATAATGAATCTGCGCATAAGGCATAGCCCCCGAGTCAAACCACACATCAATCAAGTCCAACTCACGCGTCAACACCTCACCATTCCTACCCACCAACCTAATCTCATCAACATACGGACGATGCAAGTCAATACGATCATAATTCTCCCGACTCATATCTCCAGGCACAAATCCCCTATCCCTCAAAGGATTAGAAGCCATCACGCCAGCCTCCACAGCCCTATCAATCTCACGATAAAGCTCCTCGACCGACCCGATGCACAACTCCTCCCTCGTCTCACGATTACGCCAAATAGGAAGCGGCGTCCCCCAATAACGGCTACGGCTCAAATTCCAATCATTCAGATTCTCCAGCCACTTGCCAAAACGCCCCGTCCCCGTAGCCTCAGGCTTCCAACGAATAGAGCGATTAAGCACAGACATACGCTCCTTGCACGCCGTCGAGCGTATAAACCAACTATCCAAAGGATAATACAACACAGGCTTATCCGTACGCCAGCAATGAGGATAATTATGCACATGCTTCTCAATACGGAAAGCCAAACCCGCCTCCTTCATCTCCAGACAAAGAAGCACATTCAAATCCATATCCTTCAAAGCAGCCTTCTCATCATACTTTCCCCCCACATTATACTTAGGATCATAAGCATTCTTCACATAAGCCCCCTCATGACGATCATAAGCAGGCTCCACACAAGCCTCACGGAAAGCCACGTCCATATCCCCCTTCAAGAAATACCGCCCCGTAAAGTCCACCATCGGACGAGTATCCCCAGCCCTGTCAATCACAAACAAGCTCGGAATACCAGCATCCTTAGCCACCTTAGCATCATCAGCGCCAAACGTCGGAGCAATATGCACAATACCCGTACCATCCTCCGTCGTCACATAATCACCCGGGATAACACGGAAAGCCTCATCAGCCTTAACCACCACCACCCCATTCTCCAGCGCACAAGGCTTCACCCAAGGCATCAACTGCTCATACCTCACCCCCACAAGATCCGCACCCTTGCCACGCCACAAGATCTCCACCTCCCCCTCAAAATACGCAGCCAGACGCGGCTCAGCCACCACATACACAGCCACCTCACCACTATAAGGATTAGCCCCCCTCACAGCCACATAATCAATCTTAGGCCCCACACACAACGCAGTATTGCTCGGCAAAGTCCACGGCGTAGTAGTCCACGCCAAGATATACACAGGCAACTCCGTCCCCAGTTCCGCCAGCGACGACCCCACAGCAGACGTCACCCTAAACTGAGCCGTCACCGTAGTATCCTTCACATCGCGATAACACCCAGGCTGGTTAAGCTCATGGCTCGACAACCCCGTCCCCGCAGCAGGCGAATAAGGCTGAATCGTATACCCCTTATAAAGCAACCCCTTATTGTAAAGCTGCTTCAGCAGCCACCACAGACTCTCGATATACTTATTGTCATAAGTGATATAAGGATGCTCCAAGTCGACCCAATACCCCATCCTGTCCGTGAGGTCAGTCCACTCGCTCGTATACATCATCACGTTCTTACGACAAGCACTATTATAATCGTCAACGCTAATCTTGCGGCCGATATCCTCCTTAGTGATACCAAGGCTCTTCTCCACACTCAGCTCCACAGGCAGCCCATGAGTATCCCAGCCAGCCCTACGTTCCACCCTAAAGCCCTTCATCGTCTTATAGCGCAGAATAGTATCCTTAATCGTACGTCCCATGACATGATGAATACCAGGATGACCATTAGCCGAAGGAGGACCCTCGAAGAAAACATAATTAGGACAACCCTCCCTCTCCGTTATGCTACGATGAAAGAGATCCTTCTCTCTCCACTCCTCCAGAACCTCCTTGTTAACATCAGAAAGGTTCAGCCTTGCACGCTCTGCAAACTTATTGCTCATTTTACCTTATATAAAAACAATTTCAGTTTGCAAAGTTACGAATAAGTGAGAGAAAAACCAAATTTATTTGAGTTTTTCCGAACGTGAGTAACTTAGAGCGTAGCTCAGAGTTACGAATAAGCGAGCGGAAAAGCAAATAAAGCTCGCTTTAATTTGCTTTTCC
>CALZJL010000015.1 GCA_945787625.1 uncultured Prevotellaceae bacterium | reverse complement strand
TTGCATTGCGCAAGCGCGTCAAATAGTCAGCAATTGGATCTGTCATTTAAATAATTGTTTAATTAATCGGGACTCTCCCGACAATATTAAAGATATTTATTTTGAGGCACTAAAGCCACGCCGAACACATCTCGGCATAATATTAAGCCAATATTACCAGCTTGCCTTCTTGACACCAGGTATCAGACCAGCAGAAGCCATCTCGCGGAACTGTATACGGCTGATGCCGAACATACGCATATACCCCTTTGGACGACCAGTAATCTTGCAGCGGTTGTGCAAGCGGATGGGATTAGCGTTGCGAGGAATAGCCTGAAGTTTCTGAGCAGCCTCAAAAGCAGCAACCGGATCCGAAGTAGGATCATTCACGATAGCCTTCAGAGCAGCACGCTTGGCAGCATACTTTGCAACGAGCTTCGCACGCTTTACCTCGCGAGCCTTCATTGATTCTTTTGCCATAACTTACATTAGTTTTTAGCGTTCTTGAAAGGAAGACCAAACTCCTTGAGCAGAGCATAGCCCTCCTCATCAGTCTTAGCAGTAGTCACGAATGTGATGTTCATACCGAGGATACGATCGATAGCATCGATATTGATTTCAGGGAAGATAATCTGCTCCTGTATACCCAGAGTATAATTGCCACGACCATCGAACTTGCTCTCGATACCCTTGAAGTCACGGATACGAGGCAGAGCAACACGAACGAGTTTCTCAAGGAACTCATACATACGCTCACGACGCAGAGTCACCATGACGCCAATAGGCATTTTCTTACGAAGTTTGAACTGAGCCACATCCTTTTTAGAGATTGTAGCAACAGCCTTCTGGCCTGTAATCGCCGTAATCTCGTTGATAGCTACCTCGATAATCTTCTTGTCAGCAGTTGCCATGCCAAGACCCTGATTGATAACAATCTTCTTCAGCACAGGAATCTGCATTGCAGAGCTATAATTGAACTGCTTCTTCAGTGCAGGCGCGATACGCTCCGCATATTCTTTCTTAAGACTTGCAGTATTTGCCATTACTTGATCTCCTCACCTGTTGTTTTAGCGAAACGAACGAGTTTTCCGTTCTCGCCAAGTTTTCTACCGATACGAGTAGCCTTGCCATTGCCGTCTACAGGGTTAAGGTTAGAGATATGCAACGGAGCCTCCATCTCGACAATGCCACCCTGAGGGTTCTTGGCATTTGGCTTTTGGCTCTTCTTAACCTTGTTTACACCCTCGACGATAGCACGCTGCTCCTTAACGAACACCTTCAATACCTTACCGCTCTGACCCTTGCACTCGCCAGAGTTAACGATAACAGTATCGCCTTTCTTAATGTGTAACTTACTCATTGTACTCTTTAGTCTTTAAAATTAAAGAACCTCAGGTGCCAGTGAAACCACCTTCATGTTTGCAGCACGAAGCTCACGGGCTACAGGACCGAAAATACGGCTACCACGCAACTCACCCGCATTATTCAGCAGCACACATGCGTTGTCGTCAAAGCGGATGTACGAGCCATCAGCACGACGGACCTCCTTCTTGGTACGTACAATCAAGGCCTTGGATACAGCACCTTTCTTTACATCACTGGTTGGAATTGCACTCTGAACAGCAACCACAATCACATCACCTACAGAAGCATAACGGCGGCGAGTACCACCCAGCACACGAATGCACTTAGCCTCTTTGGCACCGCTGTTGTCTGCGACAACCAATCTAGATTCAGTTTGTATCATGTTTACTTAGCTCTTTCTACGATTTCTACTACTCTCCATCTCTTAGTCTTGCTCAAAGGACGTGTCTCCATGATCAGAACAGTATCACCCTTGTGGCAATCGTTCTTCTCGTCGTGAGCATGGTACTTTTTCGTCTTAGCGACAAACTTACCATAAATAGGGTGCTTCTCCTTAAATTTGGCAGCAACCACGATAGTCTTATCCATCTTGTCGCTCACCACAACACCCGTACGAGTTTTTCTTAAATTTCTTGCTTCCATTTCTTTGAAGTAGTCTTTACTGATTATGCCTGCATTTCGCGGAGCACAGTCTTCATACGAGCGATATTACGACGTGCAGCCTTAATCTGAGAGTTATTTTCCAAAGGAGCCACAGCATGGTTCAATACCATAGTCTCATAAGCAGCCACCTCCGTTTCGATGCGCTCTGCCAGAGTAGCAGCGTCCATCTTTCTAATTTCAGCAGTCTTCATAATTATGCGTTTTTGTCGTAATCACGTCTTACAATAAACTTGGTAGTTACAGGGAGTTTCTGAGCAGCCAAACGGAGAGCCTCCTTAGCAATCTCGTAACTAACACCTTCTATCTCAAAAATAATACGTCCTGGAGTGATAGGGAACACATATCCCACGGGATCACCCTTACCCTTACCCATACGTACGTCAGCAGGCTTCTTAGTGATAGGCTTGTCAGGGAAGATACGAATCCAGCTCTGACCCTCACGCTGCATATAGCGAGTCATAGCTACACGAGCTGCCTCAATCTGACGAGCAGTAATCCAGTGAGTCTCCAGCGACTTGATACCGAAACTGCCGAATGCCAGCTGGTTGCCACGCTGAGCATTGCCCTTGCGGGCATTCTTTTGTGGCCTTCTATATTTGGTTCTTTTTGGTTGTAACATTTTAAATCAGAATTTTAACGGTTGTTGTTCTTCTTGCGACGGAAGTTCTTGCGATCTCCGTTACCACCGAAGCCACGACCCTGCTCCTTGGTCTGAGCAAAGTTAGGAGCCAGATCCTTCTTGCCATAGACCTCGCCACGGCAGATCCACACCTTGATACCGAGCAGACCGACCTTAGTCAGAGCCTCAGTAGCGCAGTAGTCGATATCAGCACGCAGAGTATGCAGAGGAGTACGACCCTCTTTGAACATCTCAGAGCGAGCGATTTCAGCACCATTCAGACGTCCACTGATGAGGACCTTGATACCCTCAGCGCCAGCACGCATAGTATTAGCGATAGCCATCTTGATAGCACGGCGGTAAGCGATCTTTCCCTCGACCTGACGAGCGATATTATTGCCAACGATATTCGCATCGAGCTCAGGTTTCTTAACCTCGAAGATATTAATCTGAACATCCTTGTCAGTAACCTTCTTCAATTCTTCCTTCAGCTTGTCAACAGTCTCTCCACCCTTACCGATAATCAAACCTGGACGGGCTGTACAAACGGTGATAGTAACCATCTTCAGAGTACGCTCGATGACAATGCGGGAAATGCTAGCGTCTCCCAAGCGAGCATTCAGATACTTACGGATCTTGCTATCCTCAAGGATAGTCTCCCCATAGTTCTTGCCGCCGAACCAATTTGAATCCCAACCGCGGACGATGCCCAAACGGTTGCTTATAGGATTAACTTTCTGTCCCATGTTTCTTTTTTAGTTATTCTTAGTGTCAACGAACAAAGTGATGTGGTTAGAACGTTTGCGTATTCTGTAACCACGCCCCTGAGGAGCAGGTCTCATTCTCTTGAGCGTTGCGCCCTCATTAACATAAGCAGTTGTTATGAAGAGCTCACCATTCTCAGCCTTGCGCTCGTTTTTCTGTTCCCAGTTAGCTATTGCAGAGCGGAGAACCCTCTCGACATCTGCACTTGCAGCCTTTGCACAGAACCTCAATGTAGCGAGAGCCCTATTCACCTCCATACCGCGAACCAGATCAACAACATATCTCATCTTGCGGGGAGAAGACGGCACATTCTGCGCTTTGGCAAAACTCAGGGCCTTGCGTGCTTCCTTTCTTGCTTCAGCAGCAATTCTTTTTCTTTTTCCCATTATATTATTACTTTTTTATACCAGTTGTTGGTTCCAGTTTACTTCTTCTTCTTGTCACCATGGCCACCGAACTTACGTGTAGGAGCGAACTCCCCAAGCTTGTGTCCGACCATGTTCTCAGTTACATAAACTGGAATAAACTTGTTGCCATTGTGAACGGCTACTGTGTGTCCCACGAAATCAGGAGAAATCATTGAAGCACGTGCCCAAGTCTTGACAACGTTCTTCTTGCCACTCTCATTCATGGCGAGGATCTTCTTCTCGAGATTAACTTCGATATAAGGACCTTTCTTTAATGAACGACTCATAATATATTTACGCTGTTAACTTGAGTTTGTTACTTCTTGTTAGCTCTCTCGATAATGTACTTGTTGCTCTGCTTCTTAGGAGCACGAGTCTTGAGACCCTTAGCATACAAGCCCTTGCGAGAACGAGGATGACCACCAGACTGACGGCCCTCGCCACCACCCATTGGGTGATCATGCGGGTTCATGACAACGCCACGGTTGTGAGGACGACGTCCCAACCAACGGCTACGTCCAGCCTTACCAGAGCTCTCAAGAGCATGATCGCTGTTGCCCACGCTACCAACAGTAGCCTTGCAAGCACTCAATATCTGACGAGTCTCACCAGAAGGAAGCTTAATCACACAGTAACGTCCCTCACGAGAAGTCAACTGAGCAAAGTTACCAGCCGAGCGTACCAACAATGCACCCTGGCCAGGACGAAGCTCGATATTGTGGATAACCGTACCCACAGGAATGTTCTGCAAAGGAAGAGAGTTGCCGATCTCAGGAGCAGCATCAGCACCGCTCAGCAAAGTAGCACCAACCTTCAGACCATTTGGAGCAATAATATAACGTTTCTCACCATCAGCATAGTAAAGCAAAGCGATACGAGCAGAGCGGTTAGGATCATACTCGATACTCTTTACGACTGCTGGAACACCATCCTTCTCACGTTTGAAATCGATGAAACGATACTTCTGCTTGTGGCCACCGCCGATATAGCGGACAGTCATCTTACCAGTCGCATTACGACCACCAGAAGAACGCTTACCGTAAACGAGAGACTTCTCAGGTACCGATGCAGTAATCTCCTCGAAGGTACCTATAATCTTGTGTCTTTGGCCCGGTGTAGTGGGCTTGAATTTACGTACTGCCATCTCTTATTTAAATGTTGCTATAGAAATCAATTACTTCGCCCTCTTTCAGAGTAACGATAGCCTTTTTGAAAGAGTTGGTACTGCCCTTGATAAGTCCAGCCTTAGTATAGCGGCTCTTGTTCTTGCCAGCATAGATACAGGTATTAATATCAGTGACAGTCACATTGTAGCGAGCCTCAATCTCCTTCTTCAACTCAATCTTGTTAGCCTGTGGGCGAACAATGAAGCCATACTTGTTCTGCTTCTCAGTGATACCAGTCATCTTCTCAGTGACCAGTGGCTTAATGATATTTGACATGTTACAGCTCCTTAATTTACTTTGTGAGGTTAGCATCGATTACAGCCAGCGCGCTCTCCTCCACAACCATAACATCAGCATCGAGAACAGCATAAGTGTTCAGAGCAGAAGCCGTGATTGTATTGACACGCTGCAGATTACGAGCAGACAAATATACAGCTTTATCCGCACTTGGAGTAACGAACAGAGCCTTCTTGTCCGAAATATTAAGATTGTTTAACACCTCCAGCATAGACTTTGTCTTAGGAGACTCAAAAGTGAAATCCTCCACCACAACAATAGCATTCTCCTTAGCCTTGTAAGAAAGCGCACTCTTACGAGCCAAGCGGCGCACCTTGAGGTTCAGTTTGAAACCATAATCACGAGGAGTAGGACCAAACACGCGAGCACCACCCACGAGAACCGGAGAGTTGATATCACCACGGCGAGCACCGCCACCACCTTTCTGGCGACCGAGCTTGCGGGTAGAACCACTCATTTCACTTCTTTCCTTAGACTTAGCTGTACCCTGACGCTTGTTAGCCATGATAAGCTTCACGTCGAGATAAATAGCGTGATCATTTGGCTCAATAGCATAGACAGCATCGTTGAGCACCACTGTGCGGCCAGTCTCCTGACCCTTGATATTCAAAACTTTTGCTTCCATCTTACTTAACTATGCTAACAATTGAACCTTTATAACCTGGAACAGAACCCTTAATAAGAAGCAGGTTATGTTCAGGAATGATCTTTAACACCTGGAGGTTGTGAGTAGTCACACGCTCATTGCCCATCTGACCGCCCATACGCATACCCTTGAACACCTTTGCAGGATATGAGCAAGCACCGATAGAACCCGGCTTACGCAGACGATCGTCCTGGCCATGAGTAGACTGACCAACACCACCAAAACCATGACGCTTCACAACGCCCTGGAAACCCTTACCCTTTGATGTGCCAACCACATCAACAAAGCCGACACCCTCAAAGATGTCAACCGTGATAGAATCACCGAGGTTCAACTCACCCTCGAAATCTGTGAACTCAGCCAAGTGGCGCTTTGGAGTGGTACCAGCCTTCTTAAAGTGACCAGCCATCGGAGCAGTAGTATTCTTCTCCTTAGCCTCTTCAAAACCAAGCTGAACAGCGTTATAGCCATCCTTCTCGACAGTTTTGATCTGAGTAACCACGCAAGGACCAACTTCGATAACAGTGCACGGTACATTCTTACCGTCGGCACTGAAAACGGATGTCATTCCGATTTTCTTTCCTAATAATCCTGGCATTTCAGTTGATAATTAATAATTATTATAATTCAGTTTAATATACACACAAACAGAGAACCGCCACATAATCATCATTTTTGGGCGTTCTGTTCAAGCATCTTGATAGCCGAAGCCAGCGCAATTCCTGCTTTTTCGACCACAAAGGTACAACAATTATTCTTATCTACAAGCATTTATACAATATTTTTTCAGCAAACACACACGAAAAGCATACGAAATTGACATATATCAAGTCACGAGCACACTTGAAACGAAAAAAATCCCGTATCCAGATAAAGGACACGGGACAATATTGCGATATACACCACAAAAACGAGAACGGCATTACACCTTAATCTCAACCTCCACACCAGAGGGAAGCTCGAGCTTCATCAGAGCGTCGACAGTCTTCTCATTGCTTGAGTAGATATCAATCAAGCGCTTGTAGGAAGACAGCTGGAACTGTTCACGAGACTTCTTGTTGACAAACGTAGAACGATTGACCGTAAAGATACGCTTGTGAGTAGGCAGAGGAATCGGACCGCTCACGATAGCACCAGTAACCTTGACAGTCTTGACAATCTTCTCAGCAGACTTGTCGACCAGCATGTGGTCATAACTCTTCAGTTTAATACGAATTTTTTGACTCGCCATTTTCTTGTAATTTAAATTATAGTAATGTAAAGCGGGAAGCCCCTAAAGAGTCATTTACTTAGAGACTCCCCCCGATTATCTTATATATCAGTTATAGTCAGCAGTATTAAAGCAAATCTACACGACCCTTCATCTCCTCCAACACAGCCTTAGCCACGCCAGTGCTTACAGGAGCATGATGATCATAAGTCATAGAGCTCGTAGCACGACCAGAAGTGATGGTACGCAGTGCAGTAACATAGCCGAACATCTCAGCCAGCGGCACCATCGCCTTCACCAAACGCGCACCAGTACGAGTAGTATCCATACCCTCAACCTGACCACGACGTTTGTTAAGGTCACCGATGACATCACCCATGTTCTCCTCAGGAGTAACCACCTCAAGCTTCATGATAGGCTCCATCAGCACAGGCTTAGCCTTAGCGCAGCAAGCCTTGTAAGCCAACTGAGCAGCAATCTCAAACGACAGCTGATCAGAGTCAACCGGGTGGAACGAACCGTCCACAAGCTCAACCTTCAAGCTATCCATTGGGAAACCACCGAGCACACCATTCTTCAATGCAGCCTCGAAACCCTTCTGCACAGCAGGAATGAACTCCTTAGGAATATTACCGCCAGTCACACTATTGATAAACTGCAGACCACCCTCCTTGAAATCCTCATCAACAGGACCAACCTTGACGATGATGTCAGCAAACTTACCACGACCACCAGACTGCTTCTTGTAAACCTCACGATGATCGACAGTAGCAGTGATAGCCTCCTTATAGTTAACCTGAGGCTTACCCTGGTTACACTCCACCTTAAACTCACGCTTCAGACGATCAATGATGATATCCAGGTGAAGCTCACCCATACCAGAGATAACAGTCTGACCACTCTGCTCGTCAGTTCTCACAGTGAAAGTAGGATCCTCCTCAGCAAGCTTAGCAAGACCAACGCTCAACTTATCAAGATCCTTCTGAGTCTTAGGCTCGACAGCGATACCGATGACAGGATCAGGGAAGTCCATAGACTCAAGAGTGATAGGAGCATCCTCGTCAGCCAAAGTATCACCAGTGTGAATATCCTTAAAGCCGACACCAGCACCGATGTCACCAGCACCCACCACATCAACAGGATTCTGATGATTAGAGTGCATCTGGAACAGACGGCTCACACGCTCCTTCTTGCCAGAACGAACATTATAGATATAAGAGCCAGCCTCTACCTTACCAGAGTATACACGGAAGAAAGTCAGACGACCCACATACGGATCCGTTGCAATCTTAAACGCCAAAGCAGCCGTCTTCTCATTCTCAGAAGGCATACGAGACTCAGTCTCGCCAGTCTCAGGATTCACACCCTCAATAGCAGGAGTATCCAATGGGCTTGGCAAGAACATACAAACGTAGTCAAGCAAAGTCTGCACACCCTTATTCTTGAATGAAGAGCCACAAGTCATAGGAACCAAATCCAAAGACAAAGTACCCTTACGGATAGCAGCCACAAGCTCCTCCTGAGTGATACTCTCAGGATCCTCAAAGAACTTCTCCATGAGAGCCTCATCCTGCTCGGCAGCCTGCTCAAGCAGCTTCATGCGCCACTCGTTGCACTCGTCCACCATATCAGCGGGAATATCAGCCACATCATAGTCAGCACCCATAGTCTCGTCGTGCCACAGGATAGCCTTCATCTTGATCAAGTCAACGATACCCTTGAAAGTCTCCTCCGCACCGATAGGTACAGCCAAAACCGCAGGATTAGCACCAAGCACATCCTTCATCTGGCGCACCACCTCAAAGAAGTCAGCACCAGAGCGGTCCATCTTGTTGACATAGCCCATACGAGGCACATTGTACTTGTCAGCCTGACGCCAAACAGTCTCAGACTGAGGCTCAACACCGCCCACAGCGCAATACGCTGCCACAGCACCGTCGAGCACACGCAGAGAGCGCTCCACCTCAGCCGTGAAGTCAACGTGTCCCGGAGTATCAATCAAGTTAAACTTATACTTATTGCCACCATAGTTCCAGTAAGCAGTCGTAGCAGCCGAAGTGATAGTGATACCACGCTCCTGCTCCTGCTCCATCCAGTCCATCGTAGCAGCACCCTCATGCACCTCACCAATCTTGTGAGTCTTACCAGTATAGAAGAGGATACGCTCGGAAGTAGTAGTCTTACCGGCATCGATGTGAGCCATGATACCGAAGTTACGAGTCAAATGCAGATCTTGCTTTGCCATAATCGTAGATAGTTATAAGTGATGGATTTAGATTAGAAACGGAAGTGAGCGAACGCACGGTTAGCCTCAGCCATACGATGCATATCCTCCTTACGCTTGAATGCACCACCCTGCTCATTATAGGCATCCTGAATCTCAGCAGCCAGCTTGTCAGCCATAGTCTTGCCACCACGCTTGCGTGCAAACAAAATCATGTTCTTCATAGACACAGACTCCTTACGGTCAGGACGAATCTCAGTAGGAACCTGGAAAGTAGCGCCACCGATACGACGGCTCTTAACCTCCACCTGAGGAGTAATCTTATCTAAAGCCTCCTTCCAAATCTGCAGAGCAGGCTTCTCCTCAGACGCCATCTTCTTAGCAACGATATCCAAAGCATTATAGAAGATGTCATACGAGATACTCTTCTTACCATCATACATCAGATGGTTAACAAACTTAGAAACCTTAACATCACCAAACTTTGGATCTGGAAGGATAATTCTCTTTTTTGGTTTAGCTTTACGCATTTTCTTACTGTAGTTTTGTGTTCCAGTCTCAATCTTGTACTTGTGCTTCAACGCCCGCCGCTGCAGGGTTTACTCAGGACTCGACAATCAACCAAAACGATGTTAAATAAATAAAAGTAAAGTTAGTGTAGAGTAATAGAGATTACTTCTTAGCAGCCTTTGGACGCTTAGCTCCATACTTAGAACGACGCTGAGTACGATTTGCCACACCAGCAGTATCCAAAGTACCACGGACGATGTGATAACGCACACCAGGAAGATCCTTCACACGACCACCGCGAACCAGCACGATAGAGTGCTCCTGAAGGTTGTGACCCTCACCAGGGATGTAGCTGTTCACTTCCTTAGAGTTAGTCAGACGCACACGAGCTACCTTACGCATAGCTGAGTTAGGCTTCTTAGGAGTTGTAGTGTAGACACGCACACAGACACCACGACGCTGAGGACAGCAGTCCAAAGCAGGGCTCTTGCTCTTGTCTACCAACGCTGTACGGCCTTTTCTTACCAATTGTTGAATTGTAGGCATTTTGATTTGTTTTTAGTTATTATATTAATTTGAGTATTAGCTATACATACACAACCAAAAGGGCATACTATGCCCAATCGGTTTGCAAAGTTACGAATAAAATATCAAAAAACGACCCGTCTTGCACCATTTTCTTCATTTTTTCGTCAAAAAAAGTGCAAACAAGCCGTTTTTAGCACCGACAATGCAGACAAATCACAACTGCTGCATATCGTTCAGCTTCTTGTAATACCCATCCATAGCCAAGAGGCTCTCATGAGTGCCACGCTCCACAATTTCTCCATCATAGAGCACACAAATCTCATCAGCATTCTTGATCGTCGACAGCCTGTGAGCGATTGCAATCGTCGTACGCGACTTCATCAGACGTTCCAGAGCCTCCTGCACCAAACGCTCGCTCTCAGTATCCAAAGCCGAAGTAGCCTCGTCCAGAATAAGGATAGGAGGATTCTTGAGAATCGCCCTCGCAATGCTCACCCTCTGACGCTGCCCACCCGACAGACGGCCGCCACGATCGCCAATCATAGTATCATAACCATGCTCACTCTCCATGATAAAGTCATGCGCATTAGCAATCTTAGCAGCCTCCACCACCTGCTCCATCGTAGCATTCTCCACCCCGAAAGTAATATTGTTATAAAACGTATCGTTAAACAAGATAGCCTCCTGATTCACATTACCAATCAACTGCCGCAAATCCGCAATACGCACATTTTTGATATTCTTGCCGTCAATCAGCACCTCCCCCCTATCCACATCATGATAGCGCGGCACCAAGTCCACCAGCGTACTCTTGCCCGACCCCGACTGTCCCACCAAAGCAACAGTCTTACCCTTAGGCACACGGATATTCACATGCTTCAGCACATCACGCCCCTCGACATAAGAGAAACTCACATCACGAAACTCAATCTCCTTTTCAAACGCATCAAGCCTCTCAGGCTCAGCAATCTCACGTATAGGATTCTCAGCCTTCAGAATAAAATCAATACGATCCATCGAAGCCAATCCCAATGGAATCATATAAGTCGCACGGCTCAACTCCTTGATAGGATTAATCACACTATACAGAATCACCATATAGAAGATAAACGTACTCGCATCAATCAGATTAGACCCATTCAGGATCAGCCAGCCCCCGAACCACAACACCACAACAATAATAATCGTGCCCAGGAACTCGCTCATAGGGTGCGCCATAGACTGGCGAATCACCATATCATTCATACCACGGCGAAACTCATTGTTGACAAACGTAAACCTGTCCAACATCTTGCGCTCAGCGATAAACGCCTTGATGATACGCAAGCCCCCCAACGTCTCGTCAAGCTGAGCGATGATATCACCCCATTGCCCCTGCACCGCAGCACTCTCACTCTTCAGCTTCTTGCCCACCTTACCCATAACCCACGCAGCCAAAGGAGCCACAATCACCACATACAGAGTCAGTTGCCAACTCACAGCAATCAACGTAGAAAAACACACCACAATCGCAATCGGCTGACGTATCAGCATATCCAACGAACTCGTGATCGAACTCTCCACACACTGCACATCAGCACTCATACGAGCGATGATATCACCCTTCTTCTCCTCCGAGAAAAAACCGAGAGGCAGCCCCAGCACCTTCTTGTACACCTCTATACGAATATCCCTCACCACCCCCGTACGCAGAGGCACCATCACAGCCGACGAAGCAAAATAGCCAGCCGTCTTCAATCCCGTCATCACAATCAGAGCCACCCCCAGGACAATCAGAGTCAACAAAGCCCCACGCGCATCAATCATCTCCTGAAAAAACGCATAAGCATTGTTGATAATCACATCCTTGTCCAGCTCCCAAGGCTTATATTCATACACCGCAGTATCAATCTTAAACAAAATGTTCAAGATAGGAATCAGCACCACAAACGAAAACACATTCAGCCACTGCGACACGAAATTGAGCACCACCGACCCCACAATAAACCTCTTGTACGGGTAGAGGTAGCGCTTCATTACAGACAAAAACTGTTTCAGCATCTACTCAAAAAGATTTACTAACAGACACGGCATCGGCCAAGACAGCACGACTCACGCCAGCAACTCCTTGACCTTAGCACTAATCTCGCGCCCCTCAGCACGTCCAGCAAGCCTCTTGCTCGCCACCCCCATCACCTTGCCCATATCCTTGGCACACGAAGCACCCACCTCAGCTATTATACCCCTCAGCTCCGTCTCCAGCTCCTCAGCCGACAAAGCCTTAGGCAGATAAGCCTCAATCGCAGCCACCTGAGCCAATTCCTCATCAGCCAAATCCTGACGTCCCTGCTCCACATACAGAGCAGCAGTATCCTTACCCTGCTTCACAAGCTTAGCAACAATCTTCAGAGCCTGATCGTCCGGCAACACATCGCCCGCGCCAGGAGCAGTCTTAGCCTCGATAAAATACTTCTTCACATTACGCAAAGCCATCAGTCTCGCCTTGTCCTTAGCCTTCATGGCCACAACAATATCCTTGCTAATCTGGTCAAACAACATAATCATTCAAATTAAAAAATCAAACATCGACCGCAAAGATACGAATAAGACGCCTGAAAACCAAAAAACTCAAGCACTTTCTCACACAAAAACACAAAATCAGGAGCACATATTTCAGCTAATAAACCTAAAGACATCGTTCGGGATTCCTTCGGGAACCGTTCGGGATTCGTTA